>JAJZUN010000614.1 GCA_021848555.1 Pseudomonadota bacterium
GAGCAGATGATGCAGCACGAACAGGCAATACAATCGATGCCCGCCAAATGAGCGCGAACATTGAAAGGAGTCGATTCATGTACGGATTTAGCACCAAGCTAAAGGTTGGTCGACAAAGCGGAAGTGACTGCCATTGCCAAGGAAGTGCGGGCACTTCTGCAGCGGGTCTGCGCCAGCCTCAAGGCGTGACGCAGGGACGAGGCAGGTGCACGGCATTGAGGGACGCGAGACACCGGATAGCAAGGAGCTAAGCGATGGATGTAGAAAGCCTGAAAAGCCTCACCTGGCTTATCGTTTGGGGCGGTTTTTTCTACTTCATGATGCGCTACGGCTGCGGCGCTCACATGATGGGTGGCCACAAGCACGGCGGGCACGGCGATGCGGCGCCGGGTGGCTACGTCAAGGACCCCGTTTGCGGCATGGCGGTTGACCCGAAGAACGCCGCCGCCACTGCGGTGCACGGGAGCACAACTTATTACTTCTGCTCCGCCTCCTGCCACGACAAATTCGAGCGGGCGCCGGAGCAATATACCGGTTCTTCGACGCAGGCGGGACTGCAGCACGGAGGGCATCATCATGGATAATAAGCTCGACTGGCGTGTTGTCGGTCTGGCGGCCGGCTCGTTCCTGGCCGTGTCGTATGTGTTTTGCGTGGCCTACGACCTTGCGTTCGGCCAACGCATGTACGAAACCTGGCTGAAGCTGTTGCCGGGATTTATCTGGCTTAGCTGGCAAAGTTTCCTGCTCGGTTTGGTCGAAACGTTCATCTATGGCATCTACTTCAGCCTGGTGTTCGTGCCTTTGTACAACTATTTCCAAAGCCGCTTTTCGCGGCGCTAAGGCGCGCAGTCAATAATCCAAAGCCGGCGGCTGCGGTTAACTTGCGCCAATGACGCCAGGGAGCGAACGCGGGTGAAGATGATCAGCGCGGAACGGCAGCGCGTCCGATCTGATGCAATCGGGGTGCCGCGTGCCACCATGGCAGCGCTCATGTTGGCCGTGTTCACGGTATCGGTCGGATTTGGCGTCGTGCTGCCGCTTCTGCCCTACCTGCTGGAGCGGCTCCTGGGAGCGGGAGCAGAGGCCGCGCAGGTTTCCCGGCACACCGGGCTGCTGACCGCGGTCTACACCCTGTCGCTGTTTTTGTTTGCGCCCATGTGGGGCCGGCAGTCCGATCGGCGCGGCGCGCGCGGTGTGCTGCTGATTGGACTTCTCGGCTTCGGCGTAACCATGCTGGTGTTCTCTTTCGTCGAGAGTCTCGCCGCTGTTTACGCCGAGCGCTTCCTGAGCGGCCTGTTCGCCGCGGCGGTGACGCCGGTGGCCGCGGCTGTGATCGGCAACTTCGCTGCGACCGAGCACGGACGCGCCCGCCGGCTTGCGTTCGTCAGCATGGCCGGCATTACGGGCTTCCTGCTCGGACCGATGCTGGGCGTGTTCGTTACGCGCTTTGCGGCGGATTTCTTCACCCGCGCCCTGCCGGCCGGCTCGGTCGCGATACCGCTCGCGGCGACCGCACTGCTCGCCTTTCTCGCGGCCTTGGTCGTCGCGTTCGCGGTGCCGAGTGGCGACAACCACGACCGGTCACAGAAGGACACGGGCGCCACGGGCGATAAGAGTGCATGGCTGGTGCCGAAGCTGCTCGTCCTCACCTTCATCGTCTCGGCCGGCGTCGGGGTGTTCGAAGTCGGGCTTGCGCTGCGCGGCAAACAGGAACTCGGCTTGAGTCCGTATCAGATCGCGCTGATGTTCACCGAATGCAGCCTGGTCATGTTTGTGGTGCAGGCGATCGTATTTTCACCCAAGTTCAATCCGAGTGCGACACGCTGGCTCATCGCGCCCGCGCTCGCTGTGCTCGCGACCGGCTTGTTCCTCGTGCCGCGGGCGTCTGATTTTACCTTGATGCTGGTCGTGATCGGTGCGGTCGCGGCCAGCGCCGGTATCCTCTCGCCGATGCTGACCTACTGGATTTCGGCCAAGGCCGGAAGCGCGCAGGGTTGGGAACTCGGCAAGCAGACGGCAGCCGCCAGTCTTGGGGTGACCCTGGGCTCCGCGGCAGGTGGACTTCTCTTCAATGTCGTCGCCTTACCCGGTGCCTCCTTCGTTCTCAGCGCGGGGTTCGCGGTGCTGGGCTTGCTGCTAAGCCTCGGGTTGCCGCCTTTGCTCGTGCGTCCCGATTCACGTTCGCATCCAGTATCGACATGATCGCGCGCGCAGGGCTTTGGTCGGCGCACGCCTTCGTTTTGAATCTGGTGTGGGAAACCGCGCAAGTCAGGCTGTATACGCTCTGGGCAGAGGCTGATCGCTGGACTGTCTCCTGGTCGCTGTTGCAGTGGCTGATATTGCCGCCGTTATTGGTGATTGCATACCGTACCCCGCTGCCGCTATTGTTCGACCGGCACAGTTCGCGCAATCCGAGTACGCCAGTTGATTCTACGGGAGCCCAAACATGAACCATTCGCACCAGGCACACGCTCACGATCATTCGCGCGCGCAATCAATGCCCGACAGCGCTGCGCCGGCAACGAGCGGCACCCGCTACACCTGCCCGATGCACCCGGAGATCGTACTGGACGCATCCGGCAATTGCCCGAAGTGCGGGATGACACTGATCCCGATGCCCGAGGCCGTTCCGTCCGACGCCGAATATACCTGCCCGATGCATCCGGAGGTTCGCAGCCCGCAGCGCGGAAGTTGCCCCAAATGCGGCATGGCGCTGGTACCCGTCGCAGGCACAGGAGACGCCGACGATTCCGAATTGCGCGATCTGACGCGCCGGTTGCAGGCGGGCATAGCGTTGTCGATCCCGCTCGCGCTGCTCGCAATGTCGCCGATGATCGGATTCCATGATCTACTCGGCCTGCAGCCACGGCAACGCGGCTGGGTCGAGTTCGTGCTGGGTACGCCGGTCGTGCTCTGGGTCGGCTGGCCGATCCTCTCCAAGTTCTGGTTCTCGCTCGCGCATCGCGCGCTCAACATGTACACGCTGATCGGACTGGGCGTCGGGCTCGCCTACCTGTTCAGTGTTGCCGCAGTGCTCGTGCCGGGGTGGTTCCCCGCGGAATTCCGCGAGCACGATGGCGCCGTCGGCAC
>JAJZUN010000615.1 GCA_021848555.1 Pseudomonadota bacterium
AAGCTTCCTCGCCCGAGGACGCGCAGCCTTGCCGCCCCCGGCCCGGGCGAGCAGCCACTTGTGCACATCGGCGGCTTCCATCACCTGGCCATAGCGGGCCACTTCCTGCCGCGCTTCCAGGGCCGATGCGACGAATGCCCCGCGGAGTTCTTCGCGCGCGGTCTGAGTGGCGAGCGCATCGATCATGAACGCATGGGGCGACTTGCCGATGGCGGCGGCGAGGTCGTTGATCCGCTTCTTCAGCTCTTCCGGCATTTTCAGCGTGACGGCAGGCATGGCGCTATCCATCTGAGAGAAAGTACCACCATGGTAGTACCTACTTCGCTGGAGGTCAATGTGCCGCAACTTTCATCGGTCTTTCGACATCTTGCGGCGTTTTGACGCTGTTGGATCCGCTGCCTGAAGACGCCCGTGTCATGCCGTTCTTCAGGCATCTGCCACTCTATTTGAAAAGCCGATCCCCGCATGCGCGCCGCGCCGTAAGGTAATACCATGCGCAGACGGTATTATTTCCGGGGTCCAACGATGAACAGCAGCACGCTTACGATCAAAGGCCAGGTCACGATTCCGAAGCACCTGCGCGATTACCTCGGTCTCTCGCCGGGGGACAAGATACGCTTCGAGTACGCGGACGACGGCGCGGTGCGCATCGTGGCGCCGCGCAAGGCCGCCCAGGACAAAGGCAGGAAGACGAGCCAGTTCTCGGCGTTGCGTGGCACGCGCAAGACGGGCATGAGCACGGATGAAATCATGAACCTGCTGCGCGGCTACGGCGACGACGCCGGCGACCCCGGATTCAAAGCCGGCAAGAAATGATCCTGGTCGATTCCTGCGTCGTCATCGACGTGCTGGAATACGATCACAAATGGGCCGATTGGCCGCAGACCCAGCTTGAAACCTGGAGCGCACGCGGCCCGCACCGTCGAAGTCAGCCTGCATGTCGTGCGTGCCTTCGTGCGACTGCGCGAAACGCTCGCCGCGCATAAATTGGTTTTCCGACTGCTTGCCGCGCCTTCGCACCTACCGCGGCGTCAACGCGCCAACCATCCGAGCCGTTAATACCGATATGAAAAACCGCAGCATCACGAAGAAGATCGTAGTGGCGGCACTTAACGTCACCGCGCACATCGCCCGGAAAATCCTCGTCATCCGCGGCCAAAAAGCCATGATCGATGCCGACCTCGCCGCGCTCTACGACGTGCCAACCAAGCGTCTGAACGAGCAGGTCAAACGTAACCCCAGACGCTTTCCCGGCGATTTCGTGTTCGCGCTCACTCGCGCCGAACGCGACGAGGTGGTTGCAAATTGCGGCCACCTCCAGCGGCTCAAGTTCTCCCCGACGAAGTGTCATGAGGGTCAGACTCGAATTTCTATACTGACAACGAAGCGTTGTTCTGAAAACCGGGTCTGACCCTGACGGCTTTACCGGCACAGGCGCCTAGCGGCGCTGCAGCTTGACGAACTCCACTTTCGCCGCCGCGGCGGCAGGACGCTTGAGTTCAGCCACCGCGCTTTGCAATACGCGCGCCGCAGAGCGCAGGAACAGCAGCGCCAGCAGCAGCCCGACCAGCAGATCGGGCCAGCCCGAACCGGTGAGCCAAACGCCGCCCGCCGCAACGAAAACGGAAATATTGGAAGCGATATCGTTTCTTGAACACTCCCACACCGAGGACATGTTGATGTCCTCGCTGCGGTGTTTCCACAGTAACGCGACGCAGGCGCCGTTTGCCAGCAGCGCCAGCAGGCTTATGGCGCCCATGGTCTCAAACAGCGGCAGCGCGGGATTGGCGATTCGGTAGGCGACTTGCCCCAAAACAAACAGGCCGGCGGCCAGGATCAAGCCGCCCTTGAACACAGCCACTTTCGCCTTGGCGCGTGCCCCGCGCGCGACCGCATAGAGGCTGAGGCCATAGGTCAGCGCATCTCCCAGATTGTCGAGCGAATCGGAGAGCAGGGCAGTGGATCCGGCGAGCAAACCCGCCGCCAGTTCGACTACGAACATGACCGCATTGATCACAAGTACCAGCTTCAGCGTCGAACTCTGACGCTCCTGCAGCGCCTCGATCGCGCATGCCTTGTCTTCGCAGCAATCGGCCATGGCCAGGATTTTCCCTCGGATTGTCAATAAAGCTACACCGCGCCTGCGGCTGCATGATACCCCGCCCTGTGCCACGAATACTGCTTTGACGCGGTGACGGCGGGCGTCGCCGGTCAAATCTGCCTGAAGACGCCCTATCCATGCGGACCTTCAGGCAATTTGAGGGTGTGTTGGGCCGGCACGGCGACGGCTATCGCGACTGGACGGCTTTAGTCGGAACCGACTTGGAGATCACAATTTGTAATGTCCAAGCCGGGCGCAAGAAGTGCGCTCCCGACTGCCGAACCCGATTCCGCTTGCGCGACGCGTTGCCAAGTAATACCATTTTGTCGCGGTATTACTTCTGGAGTCCACCAATGAACAGCAGCACGCTCACGATAAAAGGCCAGGTCACAATTCCGAAGCGCCTGCGCGATTACCTCGGTCTCTCGCCGGGGGACAAGGTACGCTTCGAGTACGCGGACGACGGCGCGGTGCGCATCATCGCGCCGCGCGAGCCAGTCCAGGGCAAGGGCAGGAAGACGAGCCGGTTTTCGGCGCTGCGCGGCACGCGCAAGACGGGCATGAGCACGGATGAAATCATGCACCTGCTGCGCGGCTACGGCGACGACGCCGGCGACCCAGGATTCAAAGCCGGCAAGAAATGATCCTGGTCGATTCCTGCGTCGTCATCGACGTGCTGGAGAACGATCGCAATTGGGCCGATTGGTCGCAGACACAGCTTGAGACCTGGAGCGCGCGCGGGCCGCTGCTCATCAACCCGGTGATCTACGCGGAGTTGGCGGCTTACGCCAGAAGCAAGGAGTCGCTCGAAGCGGAAATCGCCACGGCGGGCTTGCTCATGCGTGAAATGCCGCGCGATGCCCTGTTCCTCGCGGGACGCGCGCATGCGGCGTATCGCAGCCGTGGCGGATTGCGAACCGGGGTTCTTGCGGATTTCATGGTCGG
This sequence comes from Pseudomonadota bacterium, assembly GCA_021848555.1. The sequence goes on from JAJZUN010000615.1 coordinate 3,047, forward strand.
TGCGCATGCCGCCGTCGCCGGCTGCCCGCTGCAGATCG
>JAJZUN010000009.1 GCA_021848555.1 Pseudomonadota bacterium
CGTCCTTTCTGGGCTGCCGTGGTGGGTAGGACCGCTTCTGCTGGTAGCTGTTGGCCTGACCATTTTACGGCTATTCGGCGATCTACTGTTAGGGCGCCACGCCAGCGCGCACATGGTAGGCACTCTTGCGGCCGGTGTCGTGACGTTTATTGTCCTGCTTCCGTTCCGTGGGGTCGCAGGTCTAATCCGGATGCTTCGGGGGCGTTGAACAACTGCGTAAGCCAGGCAAGTTCCGCCGCAGATTTTGCGGGCGCTGGCGGCGCAGGGTGCTCGTAGCGATCGCTTCGCACCCGTGCATGTGTTTTCAGTTAAAAATCTCCGTAACTGAAGCGTTATCTAGGAAAGCACACTGGCTAACCTTGATGAACGCTGACGGAGAGCACGAATGATCCCCCAAAGCTTCTTTGCAATCGCACTCGCTGCCGCCTTCGCTGTCGCCGGCTGCGGAGAGCGGCTGACCTCCGATGGCGCGCCACGCGTCACCAGCCTAGCCGCAACGGAGCCAGTCGTAACACCTGCCGAGCCGCGCTTCATCGTAGTTGGCGTTGACCGCACCGAATCGTGGGAACGGATGACGCGTCCTGCTCTTGCCCTCGCCGAGCAAACGCTGCGCGTGTCGCGGCCTCGGGACGAGCTGCTTTTCCGATGGATTTCGGACCGGTCGTATCGCAGCGACGAGGCATTTGCGCACATAAAGCTCCCGGCGATATCGACTGGAACTGGCAACCCGTTCGATCGGCGCGAAAAACAGGCACTCGATCTCGCCAATAATCGATTCCGTGCGGAGGCCAAGAAGGGTATTGACACGATACGCGCGCAGCACCCGGAAGGGCCTACTACCTCGACAGATATCCCCGGCTTCCTTGCCGCCGCAGCCGAGCAATTTTCGGCAACCCCGGCCGGCTATCGAAAGGTGCTCGTAATCATCAGTGATATGGAGGACAACCGAAACTATAAGGTGCGCCCTGATCTGAGCAGTGTCGAGGTGCAGATCTACTTGATGGTGATCAGCGAGCATCCGGATCCGGCCCAGGGCGAGCGGCTAAAAACTCAATGGACAGCGTTCCTCAAAAAATGCGGCGCCGCCAGCGTTACGTTTATGTCCGCTTCCTCAGTGAGGTAATCCAGTATGAGCATCGCGCTAGTTGCCGTCATCACTATTGCAGCCATGCTCCTGACCGGTTTTTTCCATCAGAGCGTGCGGCGCTTCATTCTGGGATTTCTTGCAAGGCCATGCCAGATGGCGATGGCGGCGCGCGACGCGTTCTGGAGGTGGTCCCGGCAAACCGGCGAGTGGATTGGTACCGTCCGACAGGCCGAAGGGATGGCTGCGCCGGCCGACTTCGTCCAGCGAAGTGTCGGGGCGGTGTGCTACATAACGTTTCTAGCGGTTTTTCTGCTGAATGAGACTCACGTGGGTCTCTTGACCTGGAGCCCCGCACTCGGATTGGCAGGAGGCAGCCTGGAGAAGTGGTTACCTGCCTCGGCCATCGGGATCGTAATGGCAACGGGAGTTGTTTTCGCTGGCATATTGGCGGCGCTAATCGCGACCGATGTCGCTGGCAAGACCAACCTGGCACCGTGGAACAGGATCAGGAGCACGCGCATGCTCCGCGTGGCATTGATTTTCTACGGTTTTCTAATTTTGGCAGTCGTTATAGCTCTTGCGCAGCACCGGATCGATGGCCTCCAATCGATGTCCATTCAGACCGCGGCTCCCGCAGGCGAGAGTACTGTCGATACGGTCGATCAGGTCGCCACCCGAAACGAGGACAGCATTAGTCTGTCCAATTTGCAAGCTTCATCTACGCGGGACATTTCAGAGCAGGTCATGCTCACCGGGCACGCGGTGTTGATGTTGATCTCTGCGTCAGCGGCTGGATGGGGATTGATAGGAGCCCCAATGATTACGCTACTGCTGCTGGCTCAGGTATTCCGTGGAGTATGTCAAATCCTGAGTTGGCCTTTTACCTTCGTCGACTTGGTTATCAACTGGGTGGGGCAGGCGATCCTCAACCTGTATGACTTCATTACCCGGGCCTGCCTGCTGCTCGCGCGACCGATTGCGCAACGATTTTTCCCTGGCGTGACGGACGTAGACTTGCCGGTTGGCGATATCAATCCGCAAGTTACCCCTGCGGCCATCGCGATTGCGGACACCGGCCCGCAGGTGCAGCCGCATCTCGGAGATCCATTCTCTCCGCCGCCTTCAGATGGCCCAGCTGCCGGGACGGGTGGACATATTATTGATATCACGCCGGAACCAGCAGCTCCATCCAGCAATTGGAAGCCCTATTGAAAAACCCCGCTTCATTTTTCGTTAACACAGTATAAACCTCAAACGCCAACGACGGAGAACTGACCAAATGTCCGAGTACAGCAGCTACAGCTACGAGTACGAGCCTCGCGTCTCACGCAACGAAATCGCACACGCGGCCGGCTTAGCCGCCAGCGAGCCGTTAAGTGCAACCGCGACGGTGGGCCTCGCCGCAGGAATCGCCGTCTTGGGAGTCGCCGCCATGGGCGTCGCGGCGTTGTATCGTTCCGTGCAGGACAGGGCGCAGCAACTCGAGGCAAATCGACTCCGAGCGCCGGAGGCATGGCTCGGAGCTATTCAATCGGAGCCTCTTGTCCGAGCCGCGGTCGAGCGAGAAATGCCGGAACTTGTGCGCCTTCAAGCTGACGACTGCCGCCTCGCCGATGCACTTCCCCGCCTTCAGCAAGCGATAGCGCGGTCCCGCGACCATCTTCTTGGCGCGGAAGCGTCGGTGCTCCACGGCCACATGACCGCGTCGCTTACGGAAATGGGATATTCGATGCGCCAGCCGCGAAGAGCCCCAACTGACTGCGTGATTGTACACGCCACGAAAAGCGACGGCACGGCGTTGTCGATCAGACTCACGCCCAAGTCTGGGCGGGTCGAGTGCGATCTTTCCGGATTCCACGGAAACAACTGCGTCGATGAGCGGGCGCGTTTTGAAGATGCACTTCGCCGGCGTGGAGTAATGCTGACACACCGGACTCGGCAGCGGCACGGCCTGGTCGCCGGCGGCGCGCTCGCCGCACAAGTGCGGCACGAGGTTTCCAACGAATCCGCTCAACGTATCCGGCCTGCGATAAAGCAGCGGGCGTAGAGACTTCGATATGCCATGTCCTAATTGGATTACTGCACTTGAGCAGGTCAAGGCTGCCGGCCTTGCCGGAGTGGTACTCTCGTTCAACACAGGAGACCGGGTTTTCGCGGAACGCGCCGGTCAGTCCACCGTTGCCAGTCTGAAGTATTTTCTCGCTTCCAAATACTGTGCCGACGGTTTCAGCGTCGGCTATTTCAGCCTCGCGTCTGGAATGACAGATTTAGCGCCGCCGGGGGCACCGTCCGGCCGGTCTTCACCGTTCGCGCGGCTGCAGGGGACCGAAAATCCCGTGCACGCGTTCCGGGCGGCGGAATCAGTTCTCAAAGATAGTCGAGCACGCTCGATTCTAGTGGTGGACTATGCCGAGCATATTGCCGCAGCAACACCGCATGGCGCGTCTAACGATGCGCTCGCAGTGCTCGAAACGCTGCACGCATGGAGTACCGATGACGATATCCGGCGTTCCGGTAACTTTATCGTCCTCATCTGCCGCGAGGGCGCGCTGCACCCTTTGCTGCGGCATGGATCGGGATTTCGCGAAATCACGATAGACCTGCCTGACACGGAATCCCGCCGTGCGTTCACCGAATTCCTTCTCGCGGCACGTGAGCGCGGACTTCAGCAGCGGCTAGGTGTGCTTGAGGCGACATTTCCGGTGTCGGACTTTGCCTCTGCAAGCGGTGGAATGCGCCTGATCGATATCGAGAACTTGCTTCTCGATGCGGCAGCCCGCGGGCAGCCTGTGAATCGCGACGCGGTACGTACGCGCAAGCGTCACGCAATCAGCCAGCTTTGCCACGACGTGCTGGAGGTGATCGAACCAACCGAGGGTTTCGAGAGCGTTGCTGGCTGCCGGGCAGCCAAAGGGTACTTTTCGAGGGCAATCGCGCCGCTGTGGCGCAAGGGTCACGGCAGCCTTCCGCAAGGCGTGTTGTTGGCCGGGGTGCCGGGTTCCGGGAAGAGTTTCCTTATCAAGGCGCTTGCGAAGGAGCTTTCGGCTCCATGCCTCGTGCTACGTGGCGTTCGCTCGCCGTGGGTTGGGGAAAGCGAACGGAATCTTGACCGTGTCCTGCAGGTGGCCACACAACTTGCACCGTGCCTGCTTTGGACCGACGAGTTGGATCAGCAAGGCATGGGTGAACGTGCATCAGGTCCCCAAGGTGATTCCGGGGTCAACCAGCGAATGCTTGGTCGTCTGCTCGAATTCTTCGGCGACTCAAGCGTGCGCGGACGAATCCTTTGGGTCGCCACGACCAATCGTCCTGATCTGCTGGATATTGCGATCCGGGACAGGTTTTCTATCAAGATTCCATTCCTGCATCCTTCGGCTCAAGAAAGATCAGAACTACTGCCGATGCTTGCAAAGCAGGTGGGGCGCGGCCTCGCGCCGGGCGTCGACTGCGCACGCTTCGCACAGGGCGACGGGCTCGAGATGCTCAGTGTTCGATCACTGCAGGAAATCGTCGTGTGGGCAGGCACGCTGGCAGATATTGACGGACAGGCACCCGGCGCGCTGATCGACAATGCGCACCTTGATCGGGCGCTGGCCGATTACAAGCCGGGTTTCGATCCCATCGAACAGGAGCTTATCGCACTGAATTCGCTACGCATGACGAGCTTTAATTCCCTCTTGCCGTGGGTTGGGTTCGAAGGGTTCGATCGCGCGCGCGCAGAGTTCCCGGGCTATGTAGCCGAAATGATCGATCGCGATTCCGGCCGGCTGGATCCACTCAAACTCGAGCGTCGGATCGTCCAACTACAGCAGCTCCATGCGGGCCGGCGTGCTCTGCAATGACTAACACCGGCCCAATTGTCACGATTGCGGAGGGTGAACCGCACGGTTTGCCGGCAACTGCAATCAGCGATGCACTGCGGATGCTGCGCCAAGCTCAAATCAATCGTGACACGCTCGCAGGACTCGATGGAGGGGGGGCTATTGAGTTGTTCGAGAATGCCTTTGCGATCCTAGTCGGCGCACGCTACGCGCTTGCAGTATCGAGCGGAAGCCTGGCATTAATTGCTTCTCTACTTGCACACGACATCGGTCCCGAAGACGAGGTAATCGTGTCGCCGTACGGATGGGGTCAGACGGTCGCCGCTGTGCTCTTAGTTGGTGCGACGCCAGTATTCGCTGACATTGATGGTGCTTCCGGCAATCTTGATCCGGCGACGATCGCCGAATGTATTGGTCCAAAGACACGAGCAGTGCTTGTTACACATGTATTTGGCTGCCCAGCACGGATGCCGGAATTCGAGATCGTGTGTCGCGAACATGGACTCGCCCTCATTGCGGACGCAGCGCAGGCCCTAGGGGCTACCATAGAATATAAACCGATCGGAGCTTGGGGCGACACTAGTTGCTTCAGCTTCGGGCGTGCCAAATCGATTACCACGGGCGAAGGAGGTATGGTCACGTGTGATGATCCGGACGTCTATGAGCGTCTATTGCTCGTGTGCCAACATCCGCTGCGGGCGCTGCGTGAGGTGGAGAGTACTGATCTACGTGCGTCGGTAGGGGAAATAAACCTTAGCGGCAGGCTGTCACCGTTCGCGGCTGCTATCGGATACGCACAGATTGACGAGCTACAGCGCGTGATAGCCGCCCGTGAAGCCGCCGCAGGTAGGATCGCGTCCGCGATGCGAGGTATTCGTCTTCTCCGCGCTCAGACCACAGACAACATGATACACACGCACGCTTGGCACCGGCTTGTCTTTCGTTTTTGTCAAGAGGAATTTGAGGAGCGCGATCGAAGCGAAGTCATTTCGCAATTGCGAGCACTCGGCGTTCCGGCCGCCGAAGGCCCGGTTCGTACCCCCATCCATCTTCGTAGCCCTTTTTCTACCGAAGGCGGATGGACGCCACGCGCGCTGCGGCCTCGGCAAAATCACCCAAGCTGGAGGCGCGGTTCGTGTCCAATCGCCGAGCAGCGCTGCTTCGTGGAAGATCTGCTCATTGAAAGCCCATCGGGCTGGGGGGCGGCGCCCGCGGTGCGGGTTAACCAGATCGTGGAAGCGATATGGCGAATCCGCGATAATTTCAAGACCACCTCAGATTTTACCTGCTAGCCAATCTTTAACATGGCTCGTCCGAAAAGCCAATTGCGCGCGGTTCGACAAATGGTGTTCCAGTGCACAAGACACCATTCAAAGTTGGCGCGATGGTGGCTTGCGCCTATGACAGAAACGGTTTTATCTCGTCGGTGATCGGGAATCGGAATTTACCGTATTGTCGATTGGTTTATTGCACCGGTCCGAACAGCGCTCCGATTCGCGTTTAGGGCGTTTGCACTGGCTAATAAAGTAAAATATTCCCGACAATTAGAAATACTAAGATCGACACCTCCATGAGCCGACCGCTCCGACTTGCTCTGCTTACCCTCTTTCTGCAATCGGGTCTCGCCCACGCGGCCATCGTGCAGCAGTTCATTCCGCAGGGTCGCATCGACCAGCAGAACCGGGCTATGGCTGTCTTCAGTACCGAGATGGTAAAGGCGGGAGATATCTCTGCACCGGCGCCTTTTACTGTGAACTGTGGTCAGGTCAAGGGTGAAAGTCGTTGGGTCGATGCGCGCACTTGGGCGTGGCAACTGGCACGGGCCCTTGAGCCTGGCGAACGCTGCGAGTTCTCCGTCCGGCGTGGCGTTACCGCGCTGAACGGCGAGGCCATGACGGGCAAGAGCCGTTTCGAATTCTTCGCGACCGGCCCGTGGCCGCGCTCGATCCTGCCCCGGCCCGGTGAACAAGTGGACGACGAACAGGCCTTCATTATCAATGGCGGCAGCCCGATCAAGCCGGCCTCGGTGGAATCGTCCATATGGTGCGAAGCCGACGGCGTCGGCAGCCGCATTCCCGTGCGTTTGCTGCCAGAGCCTCAGCGAAAAGAAATTCTCAACCGAATTCGCGCCGACTTCGGCCCAGCGCCGCTGATCGTGTCCTGCGCCGAGCGCCTGCCACCCGGCGCAAAGATGAAGCTGGTCTGGGGCAAGGGCGTGGAAGCGCAAACCGGCGCAAAGTCGGAGAAGGAGGAGAGCTTCGTCTTCACCGTGCGCGAAATCTTTCGCGCGAGCCTCACTTGCGAGCGTGAGAAGGCAGGCGCTCCCTGCTCCCCGCTCTCGGCCGTAACTGTCGAATTCACGGCCTATACCGACGCCGAGCCCTTGCGCAAGATCCGCATCGTTACTCCAGAAGGCTCTCGCAGCCCCACGAATATGAATGAGCCGGGCCGAAAGCAGGAGGCGACGGCACGCTCCGTGACATTCCCCGGTCCCTTCCCGCCCAATGCCGAACTGACGCTGGAATTGCCTGCCGGCATCAAGGACGATGCCGGCAGGAGTTTGACCAATGCTGCGAGCTTCCCTCTCAGGTTTCGCACCGGCCCCCTGCCGCCGCTGGCCAAGTTCCCGGGCAGCTTCGGCATACTCGAACTCAAGGAAGGTGGACTCTTGCCTGTGACTTTGCGCAACCTCGAGCCAAAGCTCAATACCGCGTTCGTCACCCTGCCAGGCAATCACCGCTTCATGGACCAGCAACTGACCGAGGACGGTGACGTCATTGCCACCATGCAGGCACTGGCCAAATTCGAGAAGCAGACGAAGAAGAACCGAGTCATGGTGGACGGAAAGCCACAAGAACAGCTCGATCCTTATTACTCTCGCGAGCTTTCGTTCCTCGACAAGCGGCCTGGCGTCACACGCCAGGAGCTTCCCAAGCCTGGCGGCTCTACCGAGTTCGAGGTGATGGGTATCCCTCTTGAGCTCGGCTACCACATTGTTGAAATCGAAAGTCGCCTACTGGGGGCGTCCCTGCTTGCGACGCCGAAGCCCATGTATGTGCGCACTGCCGTACTGGTCACCAATCTGGCCGTGCACTTGAAGCGTGGAACGGACAATGCACTGGTTTGGGTGACGGCGCTCGATAGCGGCAAGCCGGTGGCCAACGCGGAAGTGAGAGTATCCGGTTGCGACGGGAAGGAGCAAGCACGCGGTACGAGCGATGGCGAGGGCAGGGTACTGATAGCAAAATCGATCAATACGCCGCCATGTGCCGGGGGCACTTTCGTCTTCGCAAGCGCCCGGCTCGGCGCGGACTACAGCTTCGTGCGTTCGGACTGGAATGAAGGCATTGAAGCTTGGCGGTTCGGTGTCGAGACCTGGGGCGAAACGGGTGTGCTGAAGATCCATTCTATTCTCGATCGCACTTTGTTCCGTCCCGGCCAGACCGTCTCGATGAAACACATTGCCCGTAGCCGAGACAGTCGCAGCTTTGGCATCCCGGCCGCGGACAGCCTTCCCACCAAACTCACCATTCGGCGCGCCGATGGTGGGACCGAGTTTTCTCAGGCCCTCACCTGGGATAACCTAGGCAGTGCAGTGAGCCAGTGGAAGATCCCCGACTCGATCAAGCGCGGTACGTACCAGCTAGTACTGTCCGGCGGCAACCGGGGCACGATTATCAGCGGTGAGTTCAAGGTTGCGGATTTCCGCCTGCCGGTGTTCGCCGGCAGCATTCAAGGGGTCCCCGGCAAGCAAATCGCCCCGAGCAAGGTGCCCCTCGCGCTGGGATTATCGTTCCTCAACGGTGGCGCCGCCAAAGGCGCGGAGGTGGCGGTTTCTGCAACGGTGCGACCCCGCTGGCCCCGCTATCCGCATTACGAACGCTTCAACTTCAACATCGCCTTCAACGACGAGACCCGCTCGGAGTTCGGTGTGGACCAGAATCGAGAACAGGAGCACTTGGTCCTCGATAACCAAAAGCTGACTCTCGATCGTGCCGGCGCCGGTAAGCTTGAGGTGCCTTTATCCGCTAAACCCAAAGGTCCCAGTGAACTCTATGCCGAGATGCGCTTCACTGATCCTAACGGCGAGATCCAGACCATACATGGTGCGGTAGAGCTGTGGCCTGCTTCGCTGGTGCTGGGTATCAGCGTTGCCGATTGGGCCGCAAGCAAGGGAAACAATCGGGTGCAGGTCGTCGTCTTGGATACCCTCGGCAAGCCGATGCCTGGCAAGGAAGTTAGGATCCTCGGTAAGCGCCGGATCGACTACACGCACCGGCGCCGCATCGTCGGCGGCTTTTACGCCTACGAGAACCATCACGAATTCTTCGATCTTGGAGAGGTGTGCAAAGGCCGCACTGACAGCCGCGGCCTGTTCCTGTGCGAACCGAAGCCGACCGAGCCCGGAGCAGTCGATCTGCTCGCGGAAACTCAAGATGAACAGGGCAACACGGCGCGGGCGAGCACCAGTTACTGGGTGACCGGCAGGGGCGACCTGTGGTTTTCCGCCGGGAATATGGATCGCATCGATGTTATCCCGGAGAAGCGGACCTACCAGTCCAATGAGATCGCCCGTTTCCAGGTGCGTACGCCGTTCCGCGAGGCCACCGCACTGGTTTCCGTGGAAGCCGGCGGCATTATCGAAACCCATGTGCAGCCGCTCTCGCGCTTCAACCCCGTGATCGAATTGCCGGTGAAGGCGGCGTGGGGTCCCAATGTATTCGTTTCAGTGCTGGCAGTAAGGGGCAGGCTGAAGCCATTGCAGTGGTATTCCTTTTTTAAGTGGGGATGGCGCGAGCCTGTCGCGTGGTTCAAGGACTGGTGGACGCCGCTGCAGCCGACTGCGATGGTGGATCTTGCCAAGCCTGCGTATCGCATAGGGCTGGCGGAAATCGGTGTCGGCACCGAGGGCTTCAAGCTCAACGTCGAGGTGAGCGCCGACAAAGCCGATTACCGGCCGCGCCAGGCAGCGACGGTGCGGCTCAGAGTCACCACGCCAGAGGGTAGGCCAGCGCCTGAAGGGGCCGAAGTAGCTTTCGCCGCTGTCGATCAAGCCCTGCTCGAACTCAAACCCAACCAAAGCTGGAATCTGCTAGAGGCAATGCTGCAGAAGCGCGCGTACGAAGTGGAGACCGCGACAGCCCAGTCTCAGGTCATCGGTAAGCGTCACTTCGGCAAGAAGGCTGTTCCCGCGGGAGGAGGGGGTGGCCGTGCACCGACGCGAGAACTCTTCGATACCTTACTCATTTGGAACCCGCGGGTGAAGCTGGATGCGAACGGCACGGCCGTGCTCAAAGTACCGATGAACGATTCGTTCACCGAGTTTAAGCTTGTCAGCGTCGCTACTGCCGGCGCGGGTTTGTTCGGCACCGGATCGACCGCGGTGCGCACCAGACAGGATCTCCAGTTGATCTCCGGCCTGCCGCCCGTAGTGCGGGAGAAGGACCGTTTCGATGCGCTGCTCACGTTGCGCAACGGCACCGCGAAGGAGATGAATGTCGCGGTGTCGGCGAAAATCGGTGACAAGATCGCCCAGAGCCGAAATGTGAAGCTGGTGCAGGAGGGTGCCGCGGAGCTTGTCTGGAGCGCCGTTGTCCCCGAGGGAGTTGGGAAGCTTGTCTGGGAGTTCGAAGCCACAGACAAGGGCGGCAGTTCGGCCAAGGATAGCCTCAGGATTACCCAGCAAGTGCTGCCCGCCGTGCCGGTGACGGTGCAGCAAGCCACCTTCAGGCGCATCGACGGAAAGTACGAAGTGCCCGCCATTCCGCCTGCAGGGGCGCTGCCGGGCAAAGGCGGCGTCGAAATCGGCCTTTCGCCTAAACTCTCGACACCGCCGCCTGGGCTGAAGCGCTTTTTCGAGGAGTATCCGTTTTCCTGCATCGAGCAGATGACTTCCATAGCCGTAGGCTTGAAGGACAAGAAACGCTGGCAGGAGGTGGTCGCAAACCTGCCGACTTATCTGGATGGCGACGGCTTGGCCAGCTACTTCCCCGGGGTTGGCGCGGGAAACGTGGCGCTCACTGCTTATCTTCTGGACATGGCCAGCCTGTCGGGCTTCGCGCTTCCAGATGATGTGAGGGATCGCATGCTGCAGGGGCTGACCGCCTTTGCCGAGGGGCGCGTCAAACCGAAATATTGGTCGCCTTACGACGATCTGCTGGTGCGTAAGCTCTTGGTACTCGAAGCCCTCACGCGCCAGGGCCGTGCGCCCACGCGCATCGCCGCGGCACTCGACGTGGACCCGATGCGACTGCCCACGGCAGGCCTGATTGATTGGTACCTGGTGGTGAAACGCTTGCCCGATCTGCCGCAACGCGCGGCGAAGTTCGCTGCCGCAGAGCGCGAGCTGCGCAATCGGCTCTCCTATACTGGCGGCCGGCTGGGCTTTACTACCGAGCGCTCGGACTATTGGTGGTGGATGATGGTGAGCGGCGATTCGAACGCGTTCCGCCTCATCGAAGCCGTACTGGACGAACCGTCCTGGAAGGAAGATTTGCCGCGGCTAATGCGCGGCGCGATGGAGCGCCAGGTGCGGGGCCACTGGTTCACCACTACCGCCAATGCCTGGGCCAGTGTCGTGCTGGATAAGTTCGGCACGAATTTCGAAAAGGAAGCGGTCACCGGTGTTACTCGCGTGAGCCTGGGCAAGGCTGCTGCCGAGCTGGATTGGAAAGCGGACAGTACGCAATACGCGCCACTGAGCCTTCCGTGGCCACCCAAAGGGGAGGGCGCTAGGTTGGTGATCAATCATCAAGGGACCGGCAAGCCCTGGGCGACGGTGCAGATTCTTGCGGCGATCCCCACAGAGAAGCCGCGCGCCTTCGGCTACACAATTGCCCGCGACGTGACGCCGATCCAGGTGAAAGTCCCAGGAAAAGTGAGCCGCGGAGATCTCTGGCGCGTAACGCTGACCGTGAATGCCAACCAGGACATGACTTGGGTGGTGGTCTCCGATCCTATCATCGCAGGCGCCCGCATTCTCGGCGATGGTGACGGGCGAGATTCGCATATCGCGACGATGAACGAGGATCTGCGTTCGCGCCGCGTCTGGCCTACTTTCGTCGAGCGCACATTCGGGTTCTTCCGCGCGTATTACGAGGTGGTACCGAAAGGAAAATTCCGCATCGACTATACGGTGCGTATCAACAACGCCGGCGAGTTCAGCCTGCCTCCCTCGCGCGTCGAGGCCATGTACGCGCCGGATATGTTTGGCGAGATGCCCAACCACAACGTGGTTGTCCAACCATGATCCGGTGCTGCTTCCGCGTTGCACTGCTCGTCGCGGCCGTGTGTTCGCCTGCCGCTGCGGCGTTACCTAGCTTTGACGCGGTCAGGGCCGGCTACACTCCGTCGGAGGCCTGGTTGCTTGCGCGGGACGGGCAGGTGCTGCAGAGCATGCGCGTAAACAACCAGGTTCGCCGTCTCGCCTGGACGCGCCTGCCGGAAATTTCCGCTGCCCTGACGCGTGCAGTCATTGTCTCCGAGGACAAGCGCTTCTTCGAGCATGCGGGCGTCGATTGGAAGGCCGCTGGAAACGCTGCATGGAATAATCTCCTGGGCAACAAGACCCGTGGCGCCAGCACCCTGACCATGCAATTGGTTGGCATGCTCGACGAGGAGTACAGGCGTCGCGGTCGCCGCACGCTGTTCGAAAAAATATCTCAAAGCGCTGCCGCGTTGCGTCTCGAAAAGAGCTGGAGCAAGCAGCAGATCCTCGAAGCTTACCTGAACCTGGTGAGCTTCCGGGGCGAACTCCAGGGCGTCACCGCGATGAGTAGGGAGCTGTTCGGCAAGTGGCCGGAAGGCCTCGCCGAGCGCGAAGCGGTGCTGGCCGCGGCGCTCGTGCGCTCGCCGAATGCGCCGCGATCGCTGGTGAGCAAGCGCGCCTGCGCCCTGCTCAAGGAAATGGACCGCGCGGGTGAATGCGCAGGGCTGGCCGGCCTTGCGGCGGTTGCCTTCGCCGGAGGGTTGCGTCAAAGCGATGAAACGCCGGCTTTGGCGCCGCACCTGGCGCGTAAGCTACTGAATCGTCCGGGCGAAAAACTCAGATCAAGCTTGAATGCGGACCTGCAGGCTTTTGCGACCGAATCGCTGCGCCGCCATCTCGCTGCGCTCGCGAACCAGAATGTCGAGGACGGCGCGGTGGTAGTGCTCGACAACCTCACCGGCGAGGTGCTGGCTTGGGTGGGATCCAGCGGCGATCTATCCGACGCCGCCGACGTGGACGGCGTAATCGCGCTGCGCCAACCCGGCTCGACGCTGAAACCCTTTCTTTACGCGCTTGCCTTCGAGCAGCGAAGGCTAACGCCGGCCTCGCTGATTGAGGATGCGCCGCTCAACTTGAATACGGGTAATGGCCTTTATGCACCGCAAGACTACGAGCCACGTTATCGCGGGTGGGTTTCGGCGCGAGCCGCGCTGGGAGGTTCCCTCAACGTGCCCGCGGTGAAGACCCTTGTGCGCATTGGCCCCGACACCTTCCAAGAACGCCTGCGCCAGGCTGGCTTCCGGAGCCTCACGGAAAGCGGCGATTGGTACGGCTACAGCCTTGCTCTCGGTTCCGCCGATGTCTCCCTTTTGATGCTGACCAATGCTTACCGCACGCTGGCCAATGGCGGGCGGTGGTCGCCATTGAGAGTAACCCTGGGTAAGCGGTCTGCGCCCGCGCTATGCCGACAAGAAGGTTGCGACGGTGTTTTCGATCGCAAGGCTCGTTCCGTATTCACACCCGCGGCGGCCTTTCTTGTCGCTGACATACTGGCCGATCGAAGCGCGCGGGCCAGCACTTTCGGCCTCGAGTCCTGGCTTGCGACACCCTACTGGGCGGCAGCCAAGACCGGCACCAGCAAGGACATGAGGGACAATTGGGCGGTCGGATTTTCGCGCAAGTTCACAGTCGGGGTCTGGGTGGGCAACGCCGCTGGCGATCCGATGCACGACGTCTCTGGTGTATCGGGCGCGGCGCCCGTGTGGCGCGAAGTTATGGACTGGCTGCATCGCGGCGAACCTGCAACGGGCCGGCCGCGTATCCAGAGTCGGCCGCCGCCGCCACCGCCAGGTGTGGTGAAAACAGCTATCCGCTTCGAGGCCGCGCGGGAGCCAGCGCGCCAGGAATGGTTTATCGCCGGCACGGAGAGAAACCTGGTGCGCTCCGCAGCATCACGGCAACTGGCGCGCATCGCGTATCCGGTAGACGGTACCGTGATAGCCCTTGATCCCGACATTCCACCCAAGTTGCAACGGCTGCCGCTAAGACTCTCGTCCGCAGGGGAAAAGGACTGGCGCTGGCGCATGGACCACCAGGCCCTGGGACGCGCAAGCGGCCAAGCGTTCTGGCTTCCACAGCCGGGTCGCCATCGATTAAGCCTTGAAGATGCCCGCGGGAGAGAACTTGATACCGTGAGTTTCGACGTGCGGGCAATTAGGGGGCGCTGAAGAAGATCGAAGGGGACGCGAGCTCCAAACGCGCATCAGAATGAGAACGGCATGCAAGTGTAGAGATGACATGTGGCACGCGCAAACGTTTCAAGTGCCAAGAGTCCAATGGCCCCGGGTGCGGAATCGCAAATGTCCTTCGGAACACTTTTCAAACTTGACAGAAACGGCGTACTATGCATCTAGAATTGCGGGAGGGGGCGAGGATACCAACTCAGTGGGCGTGGTAAGCCGGATTGCGCACGATGCCTATCTCTGCGCGCGATCATATGGCTGCTGGTCCTCACGTGTGTCCAAGGTGCGATAAGCCCAGCCCGAAAGTCGGCGAAATCGCGTGACCAACAGTAAAAGGGGAGATTATGAGCACATTCACAGACACGCATTGGAGTGCGACTTTGCACTTGAACGGGATTCGGGTTCTGTCCGCCGCGATAACGCTGGTTGTTCTCTATTTGGTCGGTCGGTTAACGGGAATTCTCAGCGGACCACAGTGGGCGAACATGTCCTTCATTCAAATTCTCTTCATACCCGCGGTACTGCTGGTAATAGGCTTGGCCGTCATCCTTGTTCTTCGGTTTGCAGGGTCGATGGGCGTCCCTATGATGGAAGGCGTGGCCGGCCTGATGTCGCTAATGATGATCATCTTCATCGCTGTGGGAGATCCCCTGATTTGGATCGTTCGGAAATACTACCCTGCGATTGTCCCGGTGCGGAGCTTTAACATCATCAATCCGAAAGCCGTTCTACTTGTGCAAAAGAACATCTAAGACCTAAGGAGGGAGTCAAATGTTTTTCCGCAACGACGCGAGTCCTACATCTTTGAAAACCGCGATATTCAAGGCAGAGTTGCCTCCGGCCGGCCTGTTTGAGGATCCACAAGAGCGAGATCCAATCTTTGCTGGTTGGGGTGCCTGCAGATCATGCGATTGCTCCGGGTACATCCAGGGCGGGCCCGGGTATCAAAATTGCAAGTCATGCGGCCATCATTTCTCACAGCATAAATAGAAGCAGTGAGAGCTCGCGGCGCATATCAACGTACGTTGACTTTGGGATCGCTGCTACCTAGAGAGCGGTATTACCTTGTTCCATTGCGCAGCTAACAAAGCTGGGAGATCACAATGCGTGTGTCTTTTGACCATAAGGAAATCAGTAAGGGCTTCTTCAACAAAAAGCTTTACATCGAGGTCACCACAACAGTCCAGTTCTCTGAAGAAGAACTCGGCATTATCAAAAATCGGAAGTTGAAAGATTTCGTCATCCTTAAACGCGAGCCCGATGTCATCACCGCCGACAGATTCAGTAACGACCAAGCTTATCTGTCCAGCTTGGTTGACGCGGGTTCATTTACCCTCACAATTGGGAAGCTGACGAAACCAGATAGCTATACCTGCGCTTCAGGCGTACA
This sequence comes from Pseudomonadota bacterium, assembly GCA_021848555.1. The sequence goes on from JAJZUN010000009.1 coordinate 15,749, forward strand.
TGCACAAAATTATGAGCGTGAACTCACTGAGAAGCTGAAAGAAGTCAAAGATTTTATTTACGGAAGCGCTGTAAAACCGGAATCAAAGACAATAGAACTTTAACGGGCAGTTCATCATGGGAACGTGCAGCCAGTGTGGTGGATCAGGGCAAACCACCTGCAACGAGTGCTACGGCAGCGGCAAACGCTACGACGGCAAGCCATGCAACTACTGCAAGGGTACAAAACGCTACAAGCGTCCTCGTTGCGGCGGCAGTGGAAGAACCATCTCAAGTGCAATGATGAGGAATGCCCATCAGCACCGACGAGTTGTTGTTAAGGGCGACGGGAAGACTCTCTACAGGATCTCTGAATACGGCGGTTGGTTCTACGCGTATCAGGTAGACGTCGGTTTCATTTCAAATGACAACAATAGTATCGGAAAAGCACGGTCACTAGGAGACGCGCTTGAGTTAATCAAGTCGCATTCTGGCCGAGAAATACGGCAGATCGATTGAAAGCCGTCCAACAAGGCGCTCCAGCCGCCGGCCTGTCTCCGCTTCGCTGCGGCAGGCGGCGGCTGAGCTTACGCGATGGCATAGATCAAATTGCACAGCGGATTCACCGCCGCGTTTATTGGTTCGAACTCAGTGTTGGTTGCTGCTGAAGTTCGATTTTCCTCTGCAACCAAAGGAGATTGCTATGCCTAATCCGTTTGAAAAAGCGCCAGGCCATCCTGAGTCAACTTGCCCTAAATGCGCAGGCTCTGGAACTGTAAAGACTCCAAAAGGGCCAGAGACGTGCCCGAGATGTAATGGGTCTGGTAAGGATAAGTCCAGATAATTGTCGCTCGCGCGACTGCGCCGCCTGGTGCGGTGGTGAAGACCACCATCTGCTTCGAGGCGGAGCGGGAGCCGGCACGTCAGGAATGGTTCATCACGGGCACCGAGAGAAACATGGTGCCCTGGCGGCAGCGTCACGGCAACTGGTGCGTATCCAGTCGACGGCACCGTGCTAGCCCTAGATCGCGACATTTCTCCCAAGTTGCAACG
>JAJZUN010000616.1 GCA_021848555.1 Pseudomonadota bacterium
GGTGCGGGGGTCGTCGCCAAGGTGATCGAGTAGGGTTTAGAGACCGGAGCCCGGGTACCGGGGTCCTCAAAGGAAAAACATGCAAAGCACCAAAATCAGAATCCGCCTCAAGGCGTTCGACTACCGTCTGATCGATCAGTCGGCGCTGGAGATCGTCGACACCGCGAAACGCACCGGCGCCGTGGTAAAGGGACCCGTGCCCCTGCCCACGCGCATCGAACGCTTCGATGTGCTGCGCTCCCCGCACGTAAACAAGACGTCGCGCGACCAATTCGAGATCCGCACCCACCTGAGGCTGATGGACATCATCGACCCCACCGACAAGACCGTGGATGCGCTGATGAAACTGGACCTGCCGGCAGGGGTGGATGTGGAGATCAAGCTGTAACGGACGATTGCAGTACCGCGCGCACCAAAAAAACCACGGGCGCGATTTGATGTTTGCCGGCCAATTGTAGTCGGCGCCTTTTAACAAAGGGAAAGAAGATGAGCTTAGGATTAGTCGGTCGCAAGGTCGGCATGACCCGCGTTTTCACGGACGAAGGCGACTCCGTTCCGGTGACCGTGGTGGACGTGTCCGACAACCGCGTTACCCAAATCAAGACCAAACAGACCGACGGCTACGTTGCCGTGCAGGTCGCGTTCGGCAAACGCCGCCCCTCGCGCGTGAGCAAGGCTGCTGCGGGCCATTTCGCCAAGGCCGCAGTCGAGGCAGGCCACACGCTGAAGGAATTCCGCGTCACCGAAGAGCAGCTCGCCAACCTCAAGGTCGGCGGCAACGTGGGCGTGGACCTGTTCCAAGTGGGGCAGATGGTGGATGTCACCGGCACTTCGCAGGGCAAGGGCTTCTCCGGCGTGATCAAGCGCCACCATTTTTCCTCCAACCGCGCCAGCCACGGCAATTCGCGTTCGCACAACACGCCAGGCTCCACCGGCCAGGCGCAGGATCCGGGCCGCGTGTTCCCGGGCAAGCGCATGGCGGGCCAGCTCGGCAACGTCAAGCGCACCACCCAGAGCCTGGAGATCGTGCGCATCGACGCGGAGCGCCAGCTGCTGCTGATCCGGGGCTCGGTTCCGGGAAGCAAGGGCGGAGATTTGCTGGTGCATCCGGCGACCAAGGCGCGCGTGAAAAAAGCCGCCGCCGCACCGGCCAAGGGAGGCAAGAAATAATGGATCTGAAACTGATAGACGCAAAAGGCCAGGCAGCTTCGACCATGGCGGCTTCCGATGCGCTGTTCGGGCGCGATTACAACGAACCGCTGATCCATCAGGTGGTGACGGCGTATCAGGCGAACGCACGCCAGGGCACACGCGCGCAGAAAGGCCGCGCCGAGATTGCCAAATCCACGCGCAAGCCGTGGCGCCAGAAGGGCACCGGCCGCGCTCGCGCCGGCATGGCCTCCAGCCCGCTGTGGCGGGGCGGCGGCAGGATTTTCCCGTCCAGCCCGGATGAGAACTTTACGCAGAAACTGAACAAGAAGATGTACCGCGCCGGCCTTGCCTCGATTCTGTCGCAACTGGCGCGCGAGGATCGCTTGAAGGTGGTCGAGAGTTTCGTCCTGGAAGCGCCGAAGACCAAGCTGTTCCTGCAGAAGGTGACTGAGATGGGCGTCGCCGATTCGCTGCTGCTCATTACCGACCAGCTCGACGACAATCTGATCCTGTCCTCGAGGAACCTGCCCAACGTGCTGGTGCTGGAAGCGGCCGAAGCCGACCCGGTTTCGCTGATTCGCTACCAGAACGTGATCCTGACCCGCAAGGCGGTCAGCAAATTCGAGGAGATGCTGGGATGAACGCGCCCCAAACTACCAAGGCCCCGGCGAAAACTGCGGTGATAAATCCGCAACGCCTGATGCAGGTGCTGCTCGCCCCGCAGGTGTCGGAGAAGAGCACCTTTGTCGCCGAGAAAAACGAGCAGGTGGTATTCCGTGTCGTGGGCAACGCAACCAAGCCGGAGATCAAGGCCGCGGTCGAACTGCTGTTCAAGGTCGAGGTCATGAGCGTGCAAGTCGCCAACGTCAAGGGCAAGCAAAAGCGCTTCGGCAAGCTGACCGGCCGGCGCAAAGACTGGAAGAAGGCGTACGTGTGCCTGAAGGCCGGCCAGGAAATCAACTTTCACGCGGCGGAGTAGAACATGGCACTCGTCAAAGTAAAACCCACTTCACCCGGCCGCCGTTCGCTGGTCAAGGTCGTCAACCCTGATTTGCACAAAGGCAAACCCCACGCGCCGCTGCTCGAGGCGCAGTCGCGGCGCGCCGGCCGCAACAACAGCGGCCATATCACCATGCGCCACCAGGGCGGGGGCCACAAGCAGCACTATCGTATCGTCGATTTCAAACGCGCCAAGGACGGCATCACGGCCAAGGTGGAGCGCCTGGAATACGACCCCAACCGCAGCGCCAACCTGGCCCTGCTGTGCTACACGGACGGCGAGCGCCGCTACATCATCGCGCCCAAGGGCGTCGCGGTGGGCGCGCTGCTCATGTCCGGTGCGGAGGCGCCGATCAAACCGGGCAATACCCTGCCGCTGCGCAATATCCCGGTGGGCACCACCGTCCATTGCGTCGAGATGCTTCCCGGCAAGGGCGCGCAGATCGCGCGCGCTGCGGGCACCTCGGTGCAGCTGCTGGCGCGCGAGGGCAGCTACGCCCAGCTGCGCCTGCGCTCGGGCGAAGTGCGCAAGGTGCACATCGAGTGCCGCGCCACCATCGGCGAGGTCGGCAACGAAGAGCATTCGCTGGAATCGGTGGGCAAGGCCGGGCGCATGCGCTGGCGCGGCGTGCGCCCGACGGTGCGCGGCGTGGCGATGAACCCGATCGATCACCCGCACGGGGGCGGCGAAGGTAAGACCGCCGCCGGCCGGCATCCGGTCAGCCCGTGGGGCACGCTCACCAAAGGCTACCGCACGCGCAAGAACAAACGCACCAGCGGCATGATCATCAATCGCCGTAACAAGAAATAGAGGATAGGACATGGGACGTTCAGTCAAGAAAGGCCCGTTCGTTGATCACCACCTGGTGGGCAAGGTGGAGAAGGTGCGCGGCAGCGGCGACAAGCGCCCGATCAAGACCTGGTCGCG
>JAJZUN010000617.1 GCA_021848555.1 Pseudomonadota bacterium
GCGAACCACCAAAAACTCTCCCGCAGCGGCTCCCGGCCACTCCCTCCACGATAAATTCAACCGCTTTTCAGCAGCCTGCTATATGCTCAAGTGGAATACCCAATGCGTGACGGTGTATGAGGCAGGAACGATCGACGAGCCTTACCGCTTCCGGGATATGCAGAGCGCCCTCATTTTCCTCGACGCCCTGCTGTTGCACTATGTCGCGCGGTTGGGTCGCACCGTCGCGGCCCTCACGCAGACGTTGGACGGGATGTGGGAACAGGAGCGTGGCAAGCCGTCTTTCACGCGAGATGAGCGGGGCGGGACTCAGGGGACCAAGCGTCTATCCAGAATCGCACCTCGGCGAAAGCCTGGTGGTGCTCCAATCGCCATCCGCGAACCTGCCGGTTAAGGTCGGCACACCGGACCGAGTAATGCCAGCCGAGACGAAGAGGGCTTTCTTGATGAACACGGCCAAGACAGCCGCACCGCGCCTCTGTCCGGTCGCGTCTCTGTCCGGAGCGGGTCGCATCCGGCCGGTGTGTGGAGTGTGCAGTATGCATGTGCTGACCAAGCCGTTTGCGGTGGCGGCACCGGGGCGGGAAAGCGGGGATATCATTGCGATGACGTAGTTATATACGCGCTGGCGTCATGCGCGCGCGAAGACCGAGGCAAGCGCCTCGGCAAGGTCGGCGAGACGGTAGGGCTTGGCCAGTAACCTGATGCCCGCGGCCTCAGCGCCTTGCTGCGCCGCCCGCACAAAGCCACTGGTCAATAGTATCGGCAGACCGGCCCGACGGAAACGGATCTCCTGCGCTAGTTCAACGCCGTTCATGCCGCCTGGCATCATGAATTCCGCCAGGACAACGTCGATCGGACGCCCATTCGCCAGGGCACCGAGCGCCGCGGCCGCATTGGCGGTGCGCACCACGTCATAGCCAAGTTCGGCGAGCATACCACTCACCAGGGCCGCAACCTCGTTATCGTCTTCGACCAGCAGCACGCATTTGCCCGATGCCGAAGGCTGCTGCGCGTCCGGCAAATCGGTCACGGCAAGCGGATCGTCGGCCGGTGCTTTGCGGGAACGCGGCAGGATGAGCGTGACCCGGGTGCCCCGGCCGACCGCACTGTCGACCTCGACGCGGCCGTTGGCCTGCTGCGCGAATCCATAGACCTGAGCGAGACCAAGCCCCGAGCCTTTGCCGACCTCCTTGGTGGTGAAGAATGGCTCGAAGACGCGTGATTGCACCTTCGGCGTCATGCCGATGCCGGTGTCAATGATTGAGAGGCGTACCACCTCGCCCGGAGGTGCACCACTTCCGCTGGTCCGTGCATTCTCGGCGTGAATAGTGATTGTGCCTTTCCCAGTCGTGGCATCCCGCGCATTCACCGCGAGATTGAGTACAGCCAACTCAAACTCGCCCGGGTCGACTTCGATTGCCCACAATCCCGCTGCCAGATCCAAACGCACATCGATATCCGGCCCCAGGCTGCGGTCGAGCAGCTCGCGCATGCGGCCAACTTGGAGCGGAAGATTAATGGGCTTCGGCCGCAGCGATTGTCGTCGGGAAAATGTGAGCAGCTGGCCCGTCAAGTCGGCACCCCGCTGGGCAGCCTGCCGCATGCCGTCCATGAGCCGCTTGCGGCGCCGCGGATCAGCATGGCGGTCCAGCACCTCGAGGCCGCCCAGGATCACCGTCAGCAGGTTATTGAAGTCATGGGCGATGCCGCCAGTGAGTTGGCCGATGGCCTCCAAACGCTGTGTTTGCCGCAGCGCCTCCTCGACCAGAGCGCGCTCCGCCATCTCCTTACGCAAGGCCTGATTGGTGTCTTCGAGTTCCCGTGTCCGAATAGCGACCAGTGCCTCCAATTGCTGCGCCACTTGTTCCCGCGCCTCCAGCAGCGCGCGCAGTTCGTATTGGCGTCGGCGCGCCCGGACGGCCGCCTGCATGGTGCTGGTTAGCGTGATGGGCTGCAGCGGCCGCTCGAGCAGTGATACGTTACACAGCGTGGCGACCAGCCGCTGGCGCCACGCCCCCATGACGGGGTGGTCGTGACGGCTGGTCAGCACGATGAAGGGCAGGTCTGACCATGGCGGTTGTCGTTCCACCCATGCCGCCAGGTCCGAGATGTCCTTGCCGAACAAGCCTTCCTCGGCCAGAAACACCGCTGCCGCACTCGGCGCCAAATTGGCCACTAGGTCTTCCAGGCCGCCGCACACATCCGCCATCAGACCCGCCTGCCGCAACAGCTCTGCCGAGGCCGCGCCATCGCGTCCGATCGGTGCGAAGACGAGAATGCGGGCGCTGTCCTCGTCAGGTCGCGTCGTCTTCATCAGCCGCCATGAGGGGAGCGCGATCGCCGCTGTAACGCGGCGTGTCGGAGAAGATGCCGTTGAACTGCGTCAGCGGCGGCCCCAGGCTGATGCCGGTGGCGCCGAGACGGAACTCGCGGATCGTGTGCTCATGGCGACCGCTGCGCTTCTTGACCACCGAGAGCGCGCGCCGCACCGTACCGCCCACCTCGAAGTAGCGCAGCATCAGCACGGCGTCGCTGCGATAGCTGAGGTCGATCGGCGTCTCCATCGGCCCGACCAGTCCGTGCTGGGCAAGGATGAGGATGGTGAGCACGCCCTGGTGGCCAAGATAGCTCAGCAGCTCATGCATCTGCAGGATGAGGAAGCGCTCGTCCGGCATCGCATTGAGATAGCCGTTCAGGCTGTCGATCACAATCACCCGTGCGCGGTTGGCCTCGACGCTGCGCCGCACCGTCGCGGCGAATTCGCCAGGCGAAAGCTCGGCCGGGTCGATCTGCTGGAACTGCATCAGGCCGCTATCGAGCGCCTCCTGCAGCGGCAAGCCGAGTGTCCGCGCCCGCGCGTCCAACGTGCCCCGCCCTTCGTCGAAGGCGAAGAACATGGCATGCTCACCGCGCATCGCCGCTGCCATGGCGTAGGTGAGCGCGAGCGACGACTTGCCGACACCGGCCGCGCCGATCAAGAGGGCATTGGTGCCGCGCTCCAGGCCACCGCCAAGCAGCTTGTCGAGTTCGGCGTTGCGATTATG
>JAJZUN010000618.1 GCA_021848555.1 Pseudomonadota bacterium
GGACGGACATCAGCCCGCCGGCGCTGACGGCTGGCGCGGCGCTGCCGGCGGCAGGGGCGGCGAACAAATGGTTCATTTGAGCTTGCGCAGCCGCTCTGCAGGGCTGATGACGTCGGTGAGGCGGATACCGAAGCGCTCGTTGACCACGACCACCTCGCCGTGTGCGACCAGAGTGCCGTTGACGTAGACGTCGAGCGGCTCACCAGCGGTGCGGTCCAGTTCGACGACCGAACCCTGGTTCAGCTGCAGGAAGTTGCGGATCGGAATGCGGGTGCGGCCGACTTCCATGGAGAGTGTCACAGGGACGTCGAGAATTACCTCGAGGTTGACGTCACGGGCGTCCTGTTTGTTGCCCTCGTCGGTCAGATCCTGGAATTCGGCCGGTTGGGCCTGGGCATTGGCATTCATCGGGATGCTCACTTGCGGTTGAGTTGAATAGGCTCGGAGGCGGTGCGGGCGCGCCGCAGGCGCTCCTCGATCTTCACCGCCTGGTGGCCGCGGGAGGTGCCGAGCGAGCCGCGGAAGACCGGTACGTCCTCGGCGATCATGGTGACCTGGCCAGTGAAGTCGCACGGCAGAATGTCGCCTGCTTTAAGGTTCAGCAGATCGGCAAGTGACACCTGGGTGTGTCCGACCTGCGTGGTCAGTGCCAACTCGGCATCCTCCATCTCCTCGCGCAGCGACTGCATCCAGCGCTCGTCCTTCTCCATCCGGTCGCTGGCGACGCCGGCGTCGAGCACTTCGCGCAGCGGTTCGATCATCGCGTACGGCATGGTGACGTGCAGATTGCCGCCGCTGCCGTCAAGTTCGATGTGAAAGGAGGTGACGACCACGATCTCCGATGGCGAGACAATGTTGGCGAAGTGCGGATTGATCTCCGACTGCAGGTACTCCAGCTGCAGGTCCGCCACGTGTGACCAGGCCTCGTGCAGGTCGCTGAATACGCTGCGCAACACCAGGTGGATGATGCGCTGCTCGGTGGCGGTGAACTCGCGGCCTTCGATCTTGGCGTGCCGACCACTGCCGCCGAAAAAGTTATCGACGACGGCAAACACCAGTTTTGGGTCAAGCACGATCAGTGCGGTGCCGCGCAGCGGGTTGAACCGCACCAGGTTCAGGCTGGTCGGCACGTGCAGCGTGTGGACGAATTCGCTGAATTTCTTGATCTGCACCGGGCCGACGGCCACTTCAGGGGCGCGGCGCAGCAGGTTGTAGAGGCTCACGCGGTGCAGTCGCGCGAAGCGCTCATTGATCATCTCCAACGTGGGCATGCGCCCACGTACGATGCGCACCTGATTGGCGAAGTCGTAGTTGCGCGCTTCGCCCGGAGCGGTCTGCGGCTCGGTGCTGACGGCTCCGGTGTCGACGCCGTGCAGCAGCGCGTCGATTTCGGCTTGATCGAGTATCTTCTCGTTGCTCATGGGGCGGGGTCTGGACTCGATTACTGCATTACGAAGCTGGTGAAGTAGATGGCGGCAACGCGGTGCGGATGACCGCCGGCATCGGCGACGATCTTGCGAATCGCAGCGAGTACATTGGCGCGCAGCTGCTCCTTACCGGCTTCGGTGGCGAGCAGGCTCGCTTGTTGCGAACCGAGCAGCAGCAGCAGGTTGTTGCGCACCACCGGATTGTTCTGCTGAATGAGCGTGAGGGTCTTCGGGTCGCGCGACATCACCTGCAGGGCGACCTGCAGGTAACGGGCGCCCTGACTGCCTTGGAAATTGACCACGAAGGGCTTCAGTGGCAGATAGTGCGGCGGGCCGGAGGGGTGGTGGACCACCGAACTCTTTGCCTTACCGGCGGCTCGAGAGTGCATCAGCCAAAAGCCGCCGCCGGCGGCGATGCAGATCAGCACCGCGGCCAGGGTGATCGTCAGCCACAGCGGTAGGACGCGCTTTTTCTTTTCAGGGCTCGCGGGGACGTCCGTCGGGACAGTGGCTTCGGGTGCAGTGGCCATGAGCAGTGCGACTCCAATCCGTGAAATACGGGTGCGAGCGATCAGTGCAATGGCTGTGCCACGGATCCTGGATGGCGTTTAACGCCATGAATTAACACGAGTTTCAGTCGCGAGCAGAATGTGAGGCGGATCACATGAGGGCTGCGGCGTCGAACTTCCGACGCTGCTGCGTGTGGAACCGTAATGCCAAGACGCTGTGCTCGGACGTGTCGCCAAAAGTAAACATTCTGGAGACCGGTCACAGAAACCTGCATCGCCGATCGGCGACAGTACGTCCCCACGGGAAACGCGTGTCGGGTCTGATCCAGGCACCGCTCCGGTTAAAAACAGCAAGCAAGAATGGGTACCCTGATGGCCGCCAGCGAATGTGTCTCGGATATCGCCTTCGACCGCGACGATGGCATCGAAGGTGTCGCCGGCGCAGGGAGTGCCAGTGTTGATGACGGCGCCCGCCTGCCGAGTGGGGATTCTCCAGCCATACGTGCGGTCATCGGACTGATTCGCCAGGTCGCCGGGTTTGATTCCACCGTGCTGGTGCTCGGGGAGTCCGGTACCGGCAAGGAAGTCGCCGCCCGCGCCATTCATGAACTCAGCCCGCGGCGCAACCGTCCCTTCGTCGCGGTCAATTGCGGCGCCATTCCGGCCGATTTGCTGGAATCGGAGCTGTTCGGCCACGAGAAGGGGGCCTTCACCGGCGCGATCGCCGCACGCAAAGGCCGTTTCGAGATCGCCGAGGGCGGCACGCTGTTCCTCGATGAGATCGGTGACATGAGCCCTTCGATGCAGGTGAAGCTGCTGCGGGTGCTGCAGGAGAGGGTGTTCGAGCGCGTCGGCAACCACGCGCCGATCCGCTGCAATGTGCGCATCATTGCCGCCACGCACCGCAACCTCGAGGCCTCGATTGCCCAGGGCACCTTCCGCGAGGATCTGTTCCATCGCCTGAACGTCTTTCCGATCGAAATGCCCGCGCTGCGCGAGCGGCGCGAGGACCTGCCAGCGCTGGTGAATGAGTTCGCCGCGCGCAATGCGGCCGAAGGTCGTGGCCTGGTCCGCTTCAGCCCGCGCGCGCTCGCGGCGCTCGGCGTGTACGCCTGGAGCGGCAACGTGCGCGAGCTGTC
>JAJZUN010000619.1:0-2622 GCA_021848555.1 Pseudomonadota bacterium
GCACAATAATCATGGTGCCGTTGGCGCGGATTGAACGCGCGACCTCTCCCTTACCAAGGGAGTGCTCTACCACTGAGCTACAACGGCGTAAATCGATTCGGAGCCGACCCTCCCGGGACCAGCGTGCTGGAGCGGGTGAAGGGAATCGAACCCTCGTCGTAAGCTTGGAAGGCTTCTGCTCTACCATTGAGCTACACCCGCGTTTCACGACTGAACCCTTTCGCCGCCCAGTGCATATTGCTACCGTCAACCTGCGCCGCAAATCATCTGGTGGAGGAGGTTGGATTCGAACCAACGTAGGCGCAAGGCCAACAGATTTACAGTCTGCCCCCTTTAACCACTCGGGCACCCCTCCGAACGAAACGGGCGATTATGCTCGTTTTCCTAGCAGCAGTCAAACAAACCTCGGATACCCAAGTACCTGCAGCGCCCTCCGGTCGCGGCGCGCGGCGCGTTCGAGCGGGGTTGATGCTAGGATTGCGTCCGCGGTTGGGCTCTTTTGTCGGTAAAACGCCTATGCTGCCGGCCCCGGTTCCGTGCCGCAGCGCGCGACAGCCCCCGGCTGTTCGCCGCAAGCCCTTATCAGGAAAGCCCATTTCGAGGTAGCCCGAATGAACAAGACCCCGCTGGTACTGGTTCCCGGCCTGCTCTGCGACCAGCAGTTGTGGCGCTCCCAGATCGAGGACCTGGCCGATGTCGCCGACAGCTGGGTCGCCGATCATACCCGAGCCGACACCATGGCCGGGGTGGCGCGCGACGTGCTCGCCGATGTCCCGTTCACGCGCTTCGCGCTCGCCGGCCTTTCCATGGGCGGCTACATCGCGCTCGAGATCATGCGCCAGGCGCCGCAGCGCGTCACCCGGCTCGCACTGCTGGATACCGCGGCGGGCGGCGAATTGCCGGAGCAAACCCAACGGCGCCTGGAATTCATCGCCTTCGCCGAACGCGGTAATTTCGACCGCGTTACCGAGACCTTGCTGCCCCTGCTGATTCACAGCGCAAGGCGAGGTGAGCGCTCGATAACAGATACCGTAAAATCCATGGCGCGGAACATCGGCAAGGACGCTTTCATCCGCCAGGAGCGCGCCATCATGAGTCGCGCCGACAGCCTGGGGCTGCTGGCGAGCATAGCCTGCCCGACGCTGGTCCTGTGCGGCCGGCAGGATGCCTTGACTCCGCTCGCGCGGCACGAGGAAATCGCCGCCGGCATCAAAGGCGCGCGGCTGGAAGTCATCGAAGACTGCGGCCACCTGTCCACTTTGGAAAAACCATCCGAAGTCAATGCGGCAATGCGCCGCTGGCTAAGCGCTTAGCCACCAAGGGCGACGGGAAGGCGAACGGCGGGCGTTACCGATCCGCCAAAATCAACATGTCCAATCGTCTTATTTTCGGTGCGCGAAAAGGGAAGATATTTCAGAACCCGCAGCATATACTAGCTGTCAAAAAAACCCTGGCCCGCATCCTGCGGCGAGCGGTTCATCGGCAAGGAGATCTCGAATGAACGCCCCAGCCAAGCTTCATGAAGTCACGCTGGATGACAAGTACACGCTGGCTTCCGGCCGCGCTTTCCTCACCGGCACCCAGGCCATCGTGCGCCTACCCATGCTGCAGCGCGAGCGCGACCTCGCCGCCGGCCTGAACACCGCCGGTTTCATCTCCGGCTATCGCGGCTCCCCCCTGGGCGGGATAGACCAGGGCATGCATGGGGCAAGAAAGCACCTCGAAGCCCACCACATCAAGTTTCATCCCGGCGTGAACGAAGACATGGCCGCGACCTCGATCTGGGGCACGCAGCAGCTCAACCTGTTCAACGACGCGAAATACGACGGCGTGTTCGCCATGTGGTATGGCAAAGGTCCGGGCGTGGACCGCTGCGGCGACGTGTTCAAGCACGCGAATGCGGCCGGCACCTCCAAATACGGTGGCGTGCTGGTACTCGCCGGCGACGATCACGCGGCCAAGTCCTCGACGCTCGCGCACCAGAGCGAACACATACTCAAAGCCTGCTGCATCCCGGTGCTGAACCCGGCCAACGTGCAGGAGTATCTCGATTACGGCCTGCACGGCTTCGCCATGTCGCGCTACGCCAGCCTGTGGGTCGGGTTCAAGTGCGTCACCGACGTGGTCGAATCGGGCGCTTCGGTATATATCGATCCGCACCGCGTGCAGGTGAAGATTCCGACGGACTTCGTCCTGCCGCCGGGAGGCCTGGGTATACGCTGGCCCGACGGCATCCTCGAGCAGGAAGCGCGCCTGCTCGACTACAAGGTGTATGCGGCGCTCGCCTATGTGCGCGCCAACGGTCTCGATCGCATCGTCTGGGATGCGCCCGCTGGCTCCAAACCGGCGCGCCTGGGGATCATCACCACCGGCAAGTCCTACGGCGACACGATGCAGGCGCTTGCCGATCTGGGCATCGACGAAAACACCGCGCGCGACATCGGCATACGCGTATACAAGGTGGCGATGAGCTGGCCGCTGGAGCCGCAGGGCGCGCGCAAATTCGCCCAGGGCCTGGAAGAAATCCTGGTGGTGGAAGAGAAGCGCCAGCTGATCGAATACCAGCTCAAGGAAGAACTCTACAACTGGCGCGCCGGCAGCAGGCCCCCGCGCGTGGTGGGC
>JAJZUN010000619.1:2632-3074 GCA_021848555.1 Pseudomonadota bacterium
AATACCAGCTCAAGGAAGAGCTGTACGAATGGCGCGCCGATGCCTTGAGCAAAATGCGGCCGCCGCGCGTGGTCGGCAAGTTCGACGACAACGGCGAATGGAGCCATGCCGCCGGCCAGCCCGCCGGCACCTGGCTGCTGCCGGCGAGCTATGAGCTGTCGCCGGCGATGATCGCCAAGGTGATCGCCGGCCGCCTGGTGAAGCTCGGCATGGACCAGCAGCTGGGCGCGCGCTTTCGCGAGCGCCTCGCCTTTCTCGAGTTCAAGGAAAAGGCGCTGGCGAAGGCGCAAGTCGCAACCCTGCGCCAGCCCTACTTCTGTTCCGGCTGTCCGCACAACACCTCGACCCGCGTCCCCGAGGGCAGCCGCGCCACCGCCGGTATCGGCTGCCATTTCATGGCGGTGTGGATGGACCGCAACACCTCGACCTTTATCTGGATCTT
>JAJZUN010000620.1 GCA_021848555.1 Pseudomonadota bacterium
GTGCCAGGAATGCGGCGTTCTCGCGCGCGTGCAAGTCGCTTTGCTGACGCGTGCGCTGGTCGATGGCCGATTGCACGACGAACAGCGCGGGCTGCGTGCCTGCGGTCATGACCGCTGCGACCGCAGCGCGCAGTCGCGGAATGTCGCGCGCGATGCGCGCGTAGTCGGCGCCGAGCGCCTGCAGCTCGGTGCGGTACTCTGGAAGTGCCGCCTCGGCGCGGGAAAAAGTGGCCAGCGCGCGGTGCGTCGACGTCTCGCCAAGATCGTTCGCGCGAGGCTCGAAGGCCTGCAGCATGGTGGTGCTGAGGATGCGGCCGAGCTGGTGCTGCACATTGCGGTTCGGCCCCGCATCGGGCAGCTCGGGTTCGAGCGCGTTCATGCGCCGCACGAAGTCGACCACCGCGGCGCGCACGCCGGCGTTGAGCGCGCTGAACGCGTCGAGTCGTCCGTGCTCGTTCCGTGCGGCAACGACGTAGCGGGTGATCGCGGCGTGGATCGTCGGCGGCAGTGCCAGGCCGCCGAGCTGGTGCTGCAGGGTCTCAAGCGCAGTCAGATCGACGTCCATCGCGTGGCTGTCGCCGCGCAGGCCGTCGCGCGCTTCCATCACGGTGTTGTTCAGGCGCTCCTCGCCGAGCAGCAACCGGGTGACCAATGTCCGCGCGCGGGCCAGCGACTCGGTTTCACGTGCCGCGTGCAGCAGCGCCGAACCGATCGCGCCCAGCATGCCCAGGCACGCAACGACCACGACCGGCGTGATCGCGCGGCGCAGATCGAATCTCACGGCTTCGCTCCGGTGCAGGCCCCGAGGCCCGTCCAGAAGGGGGTCGGGAGGCGGTCATGGCGGGCCATGAACCGTGTTTATAGGCCATTTGATCGGCAAGCGCGAGCAAATTTTCCGGTTCCACCGTCCGGATCGATCGATGCGGGCGGCCGCTACACTGGCGGCTCCGCCTGCCCGTAGCTCAGTTGGATAGAGCAACGGCCTTCTAAGCCGTGGGTCGGGGGTTCGATTCCCTCCGGGCAGGCCACTATTTGTCAATATAAATCAACGACATGCAGCGTTGTTCGCCTTGATCCTGGCGCACTGCTGATGCGCAAATTGCGACTTCTCTCCCCCGACCTTCCCCCAGTCCCTCGATCGCGCCCCATCCACCTGCAATCGCCGCGGTTGGAGAACTCTCATCAAGATGTGCCAGCAGTTCGAGTGCGGCATCTACACCGTCGCTGGCAGGGCTTGAGGCGAAGATTCGTCCCTCGCGATCCAACTCTTTGACCCTAATCCCGCGTGACTCTGCAGCGAGCTTCACAGGCTGCCTCTCGCCAGCGACCCATAGCCAGGGCGATCGATCAAGTGGGGGGGCGAGTGCTATGCGTGCCCGCGCGGCGAAGCGATCGGAAATCTCGCGGGCCGCTTGCGCGGCGCCCGTTCCGTCTCTGGCCTCGACGGTAAGAACTACGCCAACCGGTGCCCTGACGTCCGAGGTGTCGAATCCGTGCGCCGTGAGCCAGTTCGTTACGGCGCTGCCCCGCAACCAACCGTCGGGAATGCCCTGCGCAAGCTTTGGCTTTCGCTGGAATGCGAGCAGTACTTCAAAGGGGCGTATAGGGCTGAGCAGAATCAAACAGACGCGTTCGGTTTCAATTTCGATGAATCCGCTTTGCGCTCCGCCGAGTAGAGCGCATCAGGGCCCGCATTTCGCGGCCCCATCCCGAAGGAGACCGAGATGACTACCGAGACCACGCAGACCGCGGCCCTATCCGGTGCGGCCCGCCGCACCATTTTTCGTCACGGCAGCCTGTTCGCGGCCGGAATGGTCGCGGCCACCGCGATCGCTCCCCGCGCCGGCATGGCGGCGACGCCATCCTCGAGCACCAGCGATGATCTGGCCATTCTCAACGTTGCCCTGGGCCTCGAATACCAGGCCATCGCCGCTTATCAGGTCGGGGCCGAGTCAGGGCTGCTGCGCAAGCCGGTGCTCGATGTCGCCGTGAAATTCCAGTCTCAGCACAAGGACCATGCTGCGGTGCTCGCCTCGACGATCAAGCGGCTCGGCGGCAAGGCCGTGCAGGCGAAGACGGTGGCCGACTATGGCTTCCCGACCGACAAGCTCAAGACCCAGGGCGACGTGCTGGCCTTCGCGGCCGGACTCGAGAAGGGCGCCGCTCGTGCCTACCTCGGCGCGGTTCCGCAGTTCCACAACAAGGACCTGGCTCGCGCCGCCGCGAGCATCATGGGCGATGAGACCATGCACTGGGCGATCCTGCTCAATGCCATGGGCCAGGACCCTGTACCGGCCGCCTTCATTGGTTGAGCCGTCGGGGGACGGAAACGAGGCGGCGGTCCTGCCGCCGCCTCGGGCTCTGCCACAACTGCCATAATCAAGGAGCATCGCGCCCGTAGCACCCGATGGTCAATCTCGAGGCACTTATCGCATTTTCAGCGCTGTCTGACCGCGAGGCTTTCTCGCGGCTCTACGCGGCCACCCGGCCCCAGGCCTGGGCCATCTGCGTGCGCCTGTTGCGGCAGCGCGAGGCCGCCGAGGAAGCCATGCAGGATGCCTACATCAAGATCTGGCATCAGGCTGCGCACTACCGTCCCCAGCTCGGCGATGCCCGCGGATGGCTGGTGACCATCGTGCGCAACACCTGCCTTGACCATCTGCGCCAGCGGCGTCGCGACGACCAGCACAGGGTCGATCCTGGGCCCGAAAGTTCCGAGATCGAGGCCGTCGATCAGCGCAGCCCCGAGGCATTGCTCGAAGTCTCGGCCTCTGCCAGCCTCGAAGACTGCATGGAGCGCCTCGACCTGCGCCAGCGCGACCTCCTGACCGAGTCCTATGTGCTTGGACTGTCGCACACCGAGCTCGCGGCCCGGCGCAGCATGCCCTTGGGCAGCGTCAAGACTGCGATCCGCCGCGGGCTGCAGGCCCTGCGCGACTGCCTGAAAGCGGGGGCGGCATGGTGATGCCACGCCGATACACCAACGCCGAGCTGGTCGACGCTCTCGCCGCCGACTACGTCAGCGGCGGCATGGGGCCGGCGGCCGCGCGGCGCATGCGCCCCCTGCACGA
>JAJZUN010000621.1 GCA_021848555.1 Pseudomonadota bacterium
TCTAAGCAGCAAGGGCACAGCGTGCGCTTGAGCGGATTGCGCCCGGAATTCGCGGCCTTGCTGCAACTCATCGCGACGCGCGAGTTCGCGCTGCAGCCGGTTGCGGCCGAGGGACTGCTCGCCCGGATCGGGCGCCGGTCCTGGCTCAGCCTGGGCAACGCCTTCGGCATGCTTTTGTTTCTGGGGGAAAACGCGCTGGTGCTCCTGCGCCTCGCGGCCCGGCCGGACCGCATACGCTGGCGGGCCGTCGCCTATAACCTGCAGACCACCGGTTTCGAAGCACTGCCCATCACCGGCCTGCTGTCCTTCCTGATGGGCATCGTGATCGCCTATCAGGGGGCGGAGCAGCTGCGCCAGTTCGGCGCCAATATCTATGTCGCCGATCTGGTCGGGCTGGCGATGGTGCGCGAACTCTCGCCCATGCTCACCGCCATCATCGTCGCCGGGCGCTCCGGCTCGGCCTACGCGGCACAGATCGGCACGATGAAAGTCACCGAGGAAATCGATGCCCTGCGCACCATAGGCGTGGGACCTTTGGAACTGCTGGTCCTGCCCAAGCTGCTCGCGCTGGTCGTGGCGCTGCCGCTGTTGACCGTGTATACGGACGTCATGGGCGTGCTCGGGGGCATGATGATGGCGCGGGCGCAGCTCGACGTCAGTTTTGGCGCATTCGCCGACCGGCTGGATGAAGCGATCAGCCTGACCTCGTTTCTGATCGGCGTCGGCAAAGCGCCTATATTTGCCGCCATCATCGCCTTGGTGGGCTGCTATCAGGGATTTCAAGTCGGCGGCAGCGCCGACAGCGTCGGCCGCCAGACCACGGTCAGCGTCGTCCAGTCGGTGTTTCTGGTGATCGTGACCGACGCCTTGTTTTCCATACTCTTCAGCTGGTTCGACTTGTGAGCGTCGCCATGGCACCCGCAAACAGCTTCGATGCCGTGATCGACATCCGCGGCCTCAACACCCGTTTCGGCGCGGCGGTGGTGCACGAGAACGTAAACCTGGCGGTACGCCGCGGCGAAATCTTCGCCCTAGTCGGGGCCAGCGGTTGCGGCAAATCGACCTTGCTGCGCGAAACCCTGGTGCTGCAGCGGCCGGCATCGGGCTCGATCCGCGTGTTCGGCCGTGAAGTGGTCGGGCTGAGCGACCAGGACGCGCTGCCGCTGCGGCGCCGCTGGGGCGTCATGTTCGAGCGCGGTGCGCTGTTCAGTGCGCTGACGGTGAGGGACAACGTCGGCATGGTGCTGCGCGAGCACACGACGCTGGGCCGGGGGCTGATCGACGAAATCGCTGCGCTCAAGATCGCCCTCACCGGCCTGCCGCCGGATGCGGGGTCCAAGTTCCCGAGTGAACTCTCCGGCGGCATGCGCAAGCGCGCCGCGCTGGCGCGCGCACTGGCGCTGGACCCGGAACTGCTGCTGCTCGACGAGCCGACCGCCGGCCTCGCTCCCTTGAGCGCCAGCGGCATCGATGAACTGGTGCGCCAGTTGCGCGATGCGCTGGGGCTGACCATCATGATGATCACCCACGACCTCGACCTGCTGTGGCGGGTGGCGGACCGGGTAGCGGTGCTGGGCGAGCGGCAGATCCTCGGTACCGGCACGATGCAGGAACTGTCCGTCTCCGCGCATCCGCTGATCCGCGAATATTTTTACGGGCCGCGCGCGAGCAGGCATGGAAGAAAAAGTAAATTTCGCCCTGGTCGGACTGTTCGTCCTCGGGCTCGGCGCCGCGCTGATCGCGGGCGTGCTCTGGCTGTCCAGCGGCGGCGCCTACCGCCGGACCTACGACACCTATCAGACCTATATGCGCGAATCGGTATCCGGTTTGAGCCGCGACGCGCCGGTCAGATATCGCGGCGTCGAGGTCGGCCGCGTGCGCAGGATGTCGCTCGCGCCGGCGCATGTGGAGCAGGTGCAGCTGACTTTGGAAATCGAGCGCGGCACCCCGGTAACGCAGGACACCGTGGCCGTGCTGCGGGTACAGGGGCTGACCGGCATCGCCTACGTCGAACTCTCCGGCGGCAGCAGCGAATCGCCCGACCTGGAAGCGCGCCCGGGCGATGATTACCCGGTGATCCGCAGCGCGCCGTCGCTGATGGTGCGCCTCGATAGCGCGGTCTCCGCGCTGCTGACCAACGCAAACCGCACCAGCGTGAGCATGAATGCGTTGATGGACGAAGACAACCGGCGCGAATTCAAACAGATCCTGGCGGAACTCCAGCTTCTGGCGAAAACGCTGGCGGCGCGCTCCGCCGCGATCGATTCCACCCTCGTGAACGCGGCGCGTACCATGGACAGCACTGCGCGCCTCTCCGCTGACCTGCCGCGCCTGGTGGAGCGCGTACAGCAGAGCGCGGACCGGTTCGACCGCATGAGCAGCGACGTCGCCCAGGCGGGCACCGGCGTGCGCGCCGACCTGCGCGAGGCCGCCGACGAGGTCGTGCCGCAAGTGCGCCTGCTCGCTTCCGAGCTGCGCGAAGTCACCGGCTCGCTGCGGCGCTTCAGCGGACACCTGGAGCAGAACCCGCGCGCGCTGCTGTTTGGCCGGCCCGAACCGAAACGCGGGCCCGGGGAATGAGCCCGGGGTGCGGCCCGGTACGCCGATCAGCGCCCGGACAGCCAGATCTGGCGCCGGCCTTCGGGCAGTCTCAAGCGGCGGCGCCCGCCCCGGATTGGGCAAACACGGCTTCCATCTCGCGCCGCACTTTGTACGCCGGCAGGTTCGCGTCCATCGCCACGTCGGCCCAGGTCAGCGACTGCCCTTTTTTCACCGCACGCACGAGCTTGACCTGGTGCGCCAGCCCCAAAGGCAGTCCGCCGCAGGCGAGGGATTTCTTCGCCTGAAACAGCTTGCCCCATACGGTGTAGCCGCCCTCCCCGTCCAGCATCTCACCGGGTTTGAGGTCGCGCTTGGCGGTGGCGACGACATCGGCGTTGAAGCAGGTCGCGGCGCCGGTGGACTCGCCGCGCAGGCCGACCGACGCAACGGAAACGCCCAGTTCCAGCCCGATCAGATGCCAGCGCTTGTACAGGCAGGCATAGCGGCCGCTCGGATCGGTG
>JAJZUN010000010.1 GCA_021848555.1 Pseudomonadota bacterium
ACGCCGAGTCGGGTTTCGGCGGCGTGCTCAACGCGCACGAGCTGGTGAAAGCGATGATCGAGGCCGGCGCCGCGGGCGTGCACTTCGAGGACCAGCTGGCGTCGGTCAAGAAATGCGGCCACATGGGCGGGAAAGTGCTGGTGCCCACGCAGGAGGCGGTGCAGAAGCTGTGCGCCGCGCGGCTCGCGGCGGACATCATGGACGTGCCCACGCTGCTGCTGGCGCGCACCGACTCCGAAGCGGCGACGCTGGTCACCAGCGACATCGACGAAAACGACAAGCCCTTCATCACCGGCGAGCGCACCGCGGAAGGCTATTACCGCGTGCGCGCGGGCTTCGACCAGGCGGTGTCGCGCGGCCTGGCCTATGCGCCCTACGCGGACCTGATCTGGTGCGAGACCGGGACGCCGGACCTCGCGTTCGCAAAGAAATACGCCGAGGCGATCCGCAAGGTCCATCCCAACAAGATGCTCGCCTACAACTGCTCGCCCTCGTTCAACTGGCGCAAGAACCTCGACGCCGCGACCATCGCGAAATTCCAGCGCGAACTCGGCGCCATGGGCTACAAGTTCCAGTTCATCACGCTCGCCGGCTTCCACGCGCTCAACTACGGCATGTTCGAGCTCGCGTCGGGCTATGCGCACGAGCAGATGAGCGCCTATGTGCGCCTGCAGGAGGCCGAGTTCGCGGCCGAGAAGCACGGCTACACCGCGGCGCGCCATCAGCGCGAGGTCGGCACCGGCTATTTCGACGCGCTGACCCAGGTCGTCCAGGGGCGGCAATCCTCGACCACCGCCCTGTCCGGGTCCACCGAAGAAGCCCAGTTTCACGACGCGCCGCCGAAAATCGCCGCCGTGGGCTGAACCGCGATACTTCATCCCGGTAGCCGAAAAAGCGCGCGCTTTTTTTGTGCGCGCGCCGACCAGGCGGCAGGCGAAATTCGACGCCGATACTGCGCGCCAGCTCAGGAGCGTACTGGTCCCAAGGCCTCGACCGCCGCCTGCAGCTCTTTGGTCACGGCAATGAGTTCCTTGATCAGCTGCTCGTCATCGAAGCTTTGGCCGTCATACAGCGCGGCATTCCTTTTCTGGTGGCAATCATCGAGGAATCGCCACTTGGCCGTCTGGAAGGACACCGTGTGGGCCAGAACCTGAATGACGATATAGCGGGTATCCGCGCGAAAGCCATGCCACCGGAGCGCGGCCAGCGCGAGCGAATGGGCCGCATCGTAGGCGAGAATGAAACGGCTGTCGGGGGACAGCGCCGCATTCTCGGCGTCGGGCAACTTGCGCTTCGCCGACCTTAACAGCCCGTCGAATTCGGACTGATTGGGCGGCTCAGCCTTGAGCTTGCCGATCTTCTGCAGATTCTGGAGTTGTTCCTGAGCGGAGGACATCCTCGTTTCCTAAGAGAAAAATCTTTGGCTGATCGAGAACACGCGTGACGAAATGGTTGTCGCCCTCCAGCTTCTTGCGGAAATCGTCCGGGGTGTAAATCGTAGGGCTCACCTTGCGGCCCAACGTTTCTTCTGCTTTCGTCAGCGCCTCGAAGAGCTCGCTATAACTCAGCCCTTCTGCAACGATCATGACGTCGACATCGCTGGTCGCCGTATCGGTGCCCTTGGCTACAGAGCCGTAGATGAAGGCGAAGCGGATCGCGTTCGAGAATTTCGACAGCGCGGCGCGCAATACATCGGACAAACCGAAGGTTTTAAGCGTGATCCCCCTGAGTTCCTGGAAGATGGGCGAATTCCGGTTCGCCTGATAGTGCTTCTGCCGGCCGATGACCGTCATGGTTACCAGGCCGGAGGCGGTCATGCGCTTCAGTTCCCGTTCCAGGGCCCCCCGCCCGGTCATTCCCAGCCTTTCGATTTCATTGGCGTAGAACGAGCGGTCAGGCTGGCCGAACAGCAATCCCAGCACTCGCTGCTGCCCTGACGAAAACAGGACGTCGGAAATTGAGACTGGCTTATTGTTCCCCATGTTGGGGATTATCGTTCCTAATTTGGGGAATATCAAGAGGAACCTAGATTAGCATTTCGTTTCCTTATTCTAGGAGCTGTTTGGTTATTGTAAATTCGCCATATAATGACTAATATTTAGCCATGTATCGGCGATTAATCGAAAGAAATCTTCTGGCTGCCCTGGCTGATGCCCGGGTTGTGCTGTTGAATGGCGCCCGCCAGACAGGAAAAAGCACTTTAGTTCAGCTAGTTGCCGCCCAGCGCGGCGGGCGGTATCTTTCGCTCGATGACCCGACCACCGCCGGCCTGGCCCGCTCCGATCCGTCCGCGCTGGTCCGGGCAGCGGGCCATTTTATGGTCATCGACGAAGTGCAGCACGCGCCGGAGTTGTTCACGGCGATCAAGCGGGTAGTGGACGCCGATGGCCGCCCAGGGCAGTTTCTGCTCACCGGTTCGGCCAACGTGTTCTTGCTGCCCCGCCTGGCGGAGTC
This sequence comes from Pseudomonadota bacterium, assembly GCA_021848555.1. The sequence continues at coordinate 2,455 of JAJZUN010000010.1, forward strand.
GCTCGCAGGGCGCATGGAAATCCTGCCGCTGCACCCCTTGTCGCAGAGCGAACTGGCGGACAACGAGACGAACCTGGTGGACGCACTGTTCGATGCCGGCTCGTGGCAGGCCGGCGCGCAGACGCTAGATCGTGTGGCCGTATGCGAGCGCGTCATCGCAGGCGGCTTTCCCGAGGCACAGGCGCGTATGCCGGGCGAGCGGCGCGATGCCTGGTTTCGGAGCTATGTCGCGAGCCTGCTGCAGCGCGACGTGCGCGACATGGCCCACATCGACGGGATGACCGACATGCCACGACTGCTCGCGCTCCTGGCAGCCCGGTCGAGCGCGTTGATGAACATGTCGGAAGTCTCCCGCGCGGCGGGCATTGCGCATTCCACGCTGCGGCGCTATCTCGCGCTGCTGGAGGCGACGTTCATTTTTCAGCCGCTGCCGGCGTGGTCGGCCAATGTCGGCAAACGCTTCGTGAAATCACCCAAGATCCATCTGCTGGATTCGGGCCTGGCCGCGCATCTGCGCGGCGACGTCGACGCGGCCGCGCTGGCGCAGTCGCCCAATCTCGGACCGCTGCTGGAAACCTTCGTGGTGCAGGAAGTGCGAAAACTCTTGGGCTGGAGCCGGCAGGCAGCGACGCCTCATCACTTTCGCACTGCGATCGGTCAGGAGGTGGACCTGGTGCTCGAAGCGCCGGGCGAGCGCATCGCGGGCATCGAGGTCAAAGCGTCATCGAACGTGAACCAGGGCGACTTCAGCGGCTTGCGCGCGCTCGCCGAGACGGCCGGCGAACAATTTGCGGGCGGCGTCGTGCTCTATCTCGGCGAGCAGCGCCTGCCGTTCGGAGACAAGCTGTGGGCCCTGCCGGTCTCGGCATTGTGGGAGCCGGCCGACGCGCCGCCGGTCCTGCATTCGCCTGCGCCGCCGACCTATGGCTCGAAGCCGGCACCTGGAGGGGCGAAGCCGGTTGCGGAGAAGCTGCGCATCTCGCAGACCAGGCTCGCCGCGCTGTGCCGCAAGTTCGGCATCGCCAAACTGAGCCTGTTCGGCTCGGCGTCGAGGAACGAGCTGACGCCCGACAGCGATGTGGACCTGATGGTCGAATTCGCGCCAGGCAGCCGTGCCTCGCTATTCGACATCACGGCAATGCAAGACGAATTTCCGGCGGCGTTCGGCGGCCGCAAAGTGGACATCGTCACGCCGGAAATTCTGCTCAATCCCCCCCGTCGAGATTCGATCGTGCCGGACCTCAAACTGATCTATCCGGCTTGAATGCCCTGACAAGACCTTCCTTTAGAATGGATTCCGGGCCGCTTACCATTCGCCGGCGCGTTTGGCCTGCTCCCCGCCAGCTCTACACCCGCGCCGGCTCCTTGAACACTTCCGCGCGGTACCGGGCAAGACACTGCTCTCACCACCAACTCCAATTTGCATCGTGGTTGTGCCAAGCTCGAAACACCGGGTCGAACTCGGGGTCAGCGAGCCAGCGCCGCAACATGCGGACGTTCGCACTGCGAATCCGGTGATCGGACTCCTTGCGATACCAGCGTGGCGCAGAGCCGCGCATGGTGACGGCTTTGTCAGAATAAAAACGGGCGATTGCCTTGCGCCCGGCTTTGGATCGCGGATCGAGCTGTACCCAGTGGCCGAACGGAAGCCGAGGCTCCCAGTCGTGCAGCACCCAGTAATACTCGTGACGCTCCCGCTTGCGGCGAAACGTACGTGACATGACATAGCTCCAGATGTTGGTAACTACGTCATGGCGATCTCCTTTTCCGGGCAAACCTGGAATTCATCGTTGATTAACGCTCGTCAGCCTGTTTCGCCGACACCACCAGCGTGAGCTTCATCGGCGCGTAGTGGTGGTTTCGGCGGAAGAATAGGCCCGGCTCACCCTCCGCCGGGCTATGCCGCTTGCAGCATGAACTCGATCTTTACCGCCTCGTAGGGAAACACAATCCCGCCGCCTTCGGCGCGCTCGAGCACGCCGGCGTTCAGCAGCGCGGTCACATCGCCGTGCACCGCTTTGACGTCGCGCCCTACGCGCCGGGCTGCCTCGCGCACCGACACCGGCCCGGCCCCGCATAGCGCCTTGAGCAACTCCCAGCGCTTGGCGCTTAGAACCTTCCAAAGCAGCTCGGGAGTGGCGAAGCTGATACGCGCCGACTTTTCAGCCTTGCCCGTCTTCCAGACGCGCGCGAAATCCGCCATCGAATCGGCGGGCGCGCGCACATCAAGAATCACGGTTTTCATGGTTCCACCTCGAAATGTCACGTTGGAAGTCGGCGAGCAGCTTCTCCGGCGTCGTGAACGCGTAGGCACTTTCCTTGCCACCGAAATGCCGGTGATCGCCTTTGCCGTCCTCGTTGTCGTAGCGCAACACGCACACCCCGCTCACGACATATGCCAATCTGTACTTGAATCGATGGGTCGAACCGGCAAGCGGCTTCGGGACTTGCCACAGCGCCAGCTCGGCGAATGCCGCGTCAGCGTAGATTATCCGCGTGCGCAGAAGCTCGACAGCCTTCATGTTGGAGATGATAACAACAGGCCCATGTGTTGTCAATAACTCCAACAACCGGGTGCCTGCCGAATCCGAACGGCTCCGGCGCGAATTTGAGCAGCCACTATGCGAATCAAATGTTCATGAATCCGCCCGCCGCCCTGCCTTTTCCCGGCGGGACGCACGACGCCTGCAGCCGGATCAGCTCCCGGCTGCCGCGGTGACTCTGGGCGCCCCGAAGCGATTGGGATCCTTGCTTGGCTGGACGCACCAATAGATCAGCAGAAGCCAGCCGATCAGCGGAATCAGCGCAACCAACTGCAGCCATCCGCTGCGGTCGGTGTCATGCAGCCGCCGCGCCCCCGCCGCAATATTGGGCAACAGCACGCCCAGGGAAAACAAGCCCGACACGACGGGGCTGATCATGGACGTGGCCGCGGAGGCGAGGAACACGAACAGCACCCACCACCAGAACTCGGACAGCGATGCCCGGCCGTTGAAATCAGCGTACTTGGAAAAGCCGGTCTTGATCGATTCGAAAAATGTCATGTTCTTCTCCCCCTGTTGTCTAAGCCCAAGACGGGGCCAGGCCGGATCAGAGTACCGCCAATCCCCGGATTGCTCAACAGCGGCAAGCGCGGTGCGGAGTCGCCTCTACCGCACCCGCTCGAACAGCACCCTGAGGCCGGGCAGCGCCGCCTCCACCGCGCGCTCGCCCGCTTCGATTGCTTCCTTGGCGCGGTGAAAGTCGAGCAGGCCGAGGTGGGCGAGGCGCGGCGCCACGATCGCGTCGGGCGGGTCGCCCGCCATGCGGCTGCGCGTGACGCGCACCTGCATGATGTTGATGCTGTTGGCGACGACTTCGAGTATCGAGGGCAGCTTGGGCGCGCCCTCGTCCCCGCGCCCAGGCATGAGTGTGCTCAGATGCCCCTGGAGTTTGCGCCGCCATGCGCTGATCTCGACGGCGGGCGCCTCGGGTTCGGGCTCGGTGCGCATGCGCCGGCTGAGCGCGTCGGAACTGAGATCGACCGCGATCACGATCTCGGCGCCCATCGCGCGCGCCAGCGACACCGGCACCGGATTCACCAGGGCGCCGTCCACCAGCACCCGCCCCTCGTGCACCGCCGGCGCGAACAGGGCGGGGAGCGCGATGGAGGCGCGCACCGCGGCGATGGTCGAGCCCTCGCGCAGCCACACCTCGGCGCCGGTGTCGAGCTCGGTGGCCACCGCGCCGAAAGGCATGGGCAGCTCCTCGATCGGGCGGTCGATGAAATTGCGGCGGAAGAACTCCATCAGGCGCTCGCCCTTGATCATGCCGCCGTTCATGCGCACATCCAAGAGCGCGAGCACGTCCCTGACGCCGAGGCCGAGCAGCCATTGCTCGAAGCTCGCGAGCTCGCCCGCGACGTAGGCCGCGGCCACCAGAGCGCCGATCGAGGTGCCGCACACCAGGTCGGGCCGGATGCCGGCGGCTTCCAGCGCGCGGATCACGCCGACGTGCGCCCAGCCGCGCGCCGAGCCGCTGCCGAGCACGAGGCCGACGCGGCGCTTGCGGCGCGCCTTCATGCACGGCCTCGCTGCACGGCGCTGCCCGATTCAGTTCGATGCGTCATGGCATGGCCTCCTTTCGCTGGAAGAAAACACCCCCTCGGAGGGCGACAAGCGTGATTATGCGACATCCGGAACCAGGCGCTTGCCGCATGCCTTGATGTACTTGCGCTGTGCTGCGACCGGACCGGACCGGCGTCTGCGACTCGCTCGGCCGCGCGCATGGCGCTGAGTTCGCGCGAGCCGTCGGGGACTGCTTTGGCCATGGGTCGGGAGCGCCGCATCGGGTTGGGATGCGGGCAGGATAAGCTTTCATTTAGCCGAACCCTAACCTTTCAATTGGCCGGCGTCCGGGCTTACAATGAGCCGCTATGCCCATCCCCACACTGCACCCCCGCTTCGTGCACCGTTCCAGTTGAGCCGGCCGACCATACGCGACTACGTCACCCTATTGGCGCAAGTGTTCCTGCTGGAAGAATTGTCACCCTGGCACAACAACCGGCTAAGCCGCCTCATCAAGACGCCGAAGCTGCACCTGGGCGATACGGGTCTCGCCTGCGCCCTGCTGGGTGTGGACGCCGCAGCGCTGGCTGCGGATCGGACTCTGCTCGGCCAATTGTTGGAGACCTTCGTGTTCCAGGAACTGCGCCGGCAAGCTAGCTGGGAAGACCTGCCGATCGCGTTTCATCACTTCCGCGACAAGGACGGAGCGGAGGTGGATATCGTGCTCGAACGCGGCGGACAGGAAGTCGCCGGCATCGAAGTCAAAGCCGCAGCCACCGTGACGGCGGCCGATTTCCGCGCCATGCACAAGCTGAAACAGGCGGCCGGCAAGCGCTTCAAGGCCGGCGTGGTGCTGTACGACGGTGAAACGACGGCTCCCTTCGGCGACGGTTTGTACGCAGTTCCGATTCGGCGGCTATGGGAGGCCGATGCTCAAGCAAGAGGCTGACCGATCCGGACTACCAGCCGCTGAAGGCGATCCGGCACGCGGCGGCGACCAGCCACGCCGTCGCCTTCGACGGCCTGGATTGACGCGATGAGCCAAAGCGTGCGCTTCGAACGCAGCCACGAGATCGTGATCGATGCGCCGGCGGGCGACATCCTCGATTACGTCTCCAACCCCAACAGTTGGCCGGAATGGATCGCCGCTTCGCATCACATCGACAGCCCGCCGCGGCCGCTCCAAGCCGGCGAGCGCTTTCGCGAGCGCTGGCACACGCGCACGGGCGAGGTGCTGCTCGAGTGGCTGGTGACCGAGCGCGATCACCCGCGGCTTTGGGTGGCGGAAACGCGCACCGATTTCATCGGCACGATTATCGTACGCTACGAGGTCGAGCCTGCCGCGGGCGGATGCCGCTACCGGCGCACGCTCGTCAATCCGGCGCGCCCGAAGGCGCCGACCGAGGACATGATCCGGCGTATCGACGAAGAAGCGGCCGTATCGTTGCAGAACATCAAGCGCGCGGTGGAAGCGCGCCGCCGGGGCGTGGCGAAGGAGTAACGGGGACGGGCGGCGTCAGTGTACGTTTCTACGTCGGGTGATCGCGGCAAATATGTTCACGAATCGCTCGGATCCGGCTTTTTCCTACGCGACTTCCAGAACCAGGCGCTTGCCGCATGCCTTGACGTACTTGCGCAGCGTTGCGACCGAGGGCGAATGCTTTCCGGTTGCGAGCGCGCGCTCCATGCGCGCGACCGCCGGAGCCTGGGTTCCCATGCGCTTGGCGACTTGCGCCTGGGTGAGGCCGGCCTCTTCGCGCGCCTTGAGCAGCGCGTCGAGCAAGGCGAATTCCTCGCGTTCAAGGCGCAGAACTTCGGCGCGCACTCCGGGACGGCGCATCAGTTTCTTTACGATTTGATCATGGGTTTTCATGTTTGACTTCCTTCATTCGCGCTTCGGCGATCCGGCGTTCACGCGGCGGCGTCTTGTCGGTCTTCTTGATAAAGCTGTGCAGCATGACGACCCGCCTGCCGACAAGGGTGCAGAAAAACACGCGCGCGATTCCTTCGGCGCCCTTCAACCGGAGCTCGAACAGGCCTTCACCGAAAGCTTTGGTGTGAGGCTCGCCGAGGTTCGGTCCGAGCGCGACGATACGGCGGGTCAACACGATGTACCTGGCAGCGAGCGTGTCGGGCAGGTTCATGATGTCCGCCTGCACGGTCTCACTGTAGTAAGTGATCGTGTAGTCCACGGCTGCATGATAACAAATATGTTATCGACACACAAGTAAGGCGATGTGAGCATACAGCCGCGTGGCGGTCATGCGCACCTCGATGCCTTCGCACGAACAGAGAACGGAGAGCGCAGAGAGAGCCAAGAACACCGAATCTTGGGAGGACAGCAGCGGTATTCGTAGGCAAGCAGCACCGTCTCCCGGAACGCGGGATCGCGGCGTCGCTGCGCCTGCCCTGGGTATGTCTGCAAGTCGTTGTTTATCTCGAACATCGGCCGAAGATCCGCTCCCAGAGCACTTCTTCAGCCATCGCACTCCATCGACAGCGACCCGGACCTTTTGGCCTACTGACCCACCGTGCCGCCTGCTGTATGCTTGCACAAACAAGCGGTACCTGCCCGATTTCATCGTGCGTGTACACGACGACCGGGGCGAGGGAGACCTGCTCAACCTGATCGTCGAGATCAATGGCTGCCGGCGCGAGGATGCGAGGAAACGAAGTCCACCATGGACACCTACTGGATGCCCGGCGTGCACAATCTCGGCACGCACGGGCGCTGGGCGTTCGCCGAGTTCACCGAGGTGTACCAGATCGAATCTGATTTTGAAGCCAAGGTGAAAAGCGAGTTCAACAAAATGATCGAACACGTCGGGCTGGACGCGGTATCGGTGGCGTCATGAGCGCGCGCAAAAAAACTGTTGCATCGATGGCAGTGCCGATGACGCTGCTTGGTGATATTCGGCATCTGATCGATGCCGCGCGTGAGCGAGCGGCGTCGGCAGTCAACTCCGAACTGACTTTGCTGTATTGGCGCATCGGCCAGCGGATTCATACCCAGGTTCTTGCCGGGAAGCGCGCGGAGTACGGCGAAGAGATTCTGCCGACACTGTCGGCAGAATTGGTGCCGGTCTATGGCAAGGGCTTCAGTACCCGTAATCTGGCGCGCATGGTGCAATTTGCCGAGGCATTTCCAGAAGAAGAGATTGTTGCGACGCTGTCGCAACAATTGGGTTGGAGCCATTTTGTCGAGATTCTTCCCCTCAAACGACCTTTGCAGCGCGAGTATTACGCCGAGATGTGCCGCGTCGAGCGATGGAGCGTGCGCACCCTGCGTGAGCGCATTGATTCCATGCTCTATGAGCGCACGGCCTTGTCGCGCAAGCCGGACACGCTGATGACCCGCGAGCTTGCCGCCTTGCGTGACACCGAGCGGATGTCACCCGACCTGTTGATGCGCGATCCCTACATCCTGGATTTTCTGGGCTTGCAGGACACCTATCTCGAAAGCGATCTCGAAGCGGCCATCGTCCGCGAGATGGAAGGATTTTTGCTGGAACTCGGCGCGGGTTTCAGCTTCGTCGCCCGCCAGAAACGCATTCAACTGGACGGCGACGATTTCTACCTGGACTTGCTGTTCTACAACCGTAAGCTCCGGCGGCTGGTGGCTATCGAATTGAAAGTGGGGGAATTCAATGCGGCCTACAAGGGGCAGATGGAGTTGTACTTGCGCTGGCTGGACAAGTTCGAGCGCGAGGCGGATGAGCTATCGCCGCTGGGGATCATTTTGTGCACGGGGAAAAAGACGCAACAGATCGAGCTATTGGAGTTGGATAAGTCCGGCATCCATGTAGCCGAGTATCTGACCGCGCTACCTTCGCGGAAAGTATTGGGGGAGCGGCTACATCTGGCAGCGGCGCGCGCAAAATGGCAGCTTGAGCAGCGCGGCGCTAAAGAAGCGGCACCCGACATCAAACCGGCGACTTCGACGCTGATGGAGCGAAAGAGCGGCAAACGAAGCTCTGGAAAGGCTGCCAAACGGGGCACGAACCGTACACACCGGACACGAAAGGGCTCATAAATGGCTCAATGGGCTCACGGCAAGAAAGGGGGCAACGAAGACTTGAGATGCCAAATTGGCATTTCAAGTTCGTCAAGACCCGCAACCGCTTGCGACGCCATCCGGTCACAATTTGTGACCACATCGAAACGGAAAGACCTCAACTCATCACAAACTGTGATGAGTTCGCGGATAGGGGCATCTTTGCAATCACAAATTGTGATTGCAGTCCGGGAAGCACGTTCAAGATCACAAACTGTGACCTTGAAGCGTAACGACAACAGCAGGTTTCTTCCGTATATGCTTCAGTTTGTCTCGAATCCTGCGCTGCTGACTGCTGAGATTGGTTTTGTACACCCGGATTTGCTTTCCGCAGTCCTGTCTGAGGGCGATGGGCCGAAGTTAAAATATGTGCTTAAGAAAGCACGTCATCTCGCTCATGAAGGGGAGAAGATACTTATTTGGTCGTCGTTTGTGCGCAATGTCGAATACATAGCCGAGCGGCTAGCGGATCTTGGCGCTGTATATATCCACGGTGGCGTTGACGCAGGAGATGAAGACGACGACGAAACTCGGGAAGGGAAGATCAAGCTTTTTCACGACAATCCTAACGTGCAGGTGATGGTCGCGAATCCGGCCGCCGCCGGGGAAGGAGTGAGCCTTCATCGAGTTTGCCATCACGCCATTTACTTAGATCGCACTTTCAACGCAGCGCATTACCTGCAATCTGAAGATCGCATCCATCGCTTCGGGCTACCGAAGGATCAGAAGACGACCGTTGAAATCGTAGAGTGTGTAGGAAGCGTAGACGAGACCGTACGTGAACGGCTGGGCTACAAGATCGGGAAGATGGCTGAAGCGTTGGAGGACTCTACGCTTCGTCCGGATCCGATTCCGCTTGATCCTAACGACATCGAAGATCCTGACGAGTACAGTACAGGTCTCGCGCCCGAGGACATCCAGGCATTGCTCAAGGATTTGTCAAAGGAAGAGCAGTGATTGCGTTCTCTCCAGGCATTGTGCAAGGCTGTTTCGACCTGCTGGGAATCGCTTCTCGAAACGCCCTAAGTTTTCCGGAGATTAGTTCTTCATTTGCTCGACTTGGAGGGCTGCCTAGCGGGCAAGTAATTGGTACGGCCCAATCACTGAAATGGCTGAGTGCTAGCGAGGCTGGTATTGCAACTATCACGCCAATTGGCGCGCGCCTGATTACGCTTTCTGGCTACGAGACCATGCTGCGCCAAGCGCTTCTCGATTTCATTGATGCGGAACGGCCAGCATGGGTTCAAAACGCAATCTACGGCAGAATGAAGGTCATCGCGTTCTCCGGAACAGAGATTGCCCAGGTATTCATTGAGGCAGGTCTTGCCCACGGGGACGATGATGCAACGGTTTTGTTCTGGGATGTGATGGCCGCTATGGCACGCGGCCAAAGGAACGATCGACTGACTACTATTGGGCGTCAGGGGGAGCGGCTCACTATTGTTCATGAGGAAAGCCGGACAGGGCGCAAGCCGAAATGGGTTGCGATCGACAACAACGAAGACGGATACGACGTACTGTCAATTGTGGATGCAGGCGATTTGCGATCGCTTTCGATCGAAGTAAAGACTTCGACTATCGGAATGGCGGGCTCATGCTATCTTAGCCGTAATGAGTGGGAAAGGGCGCAGGATACTGACAATCATGTTTTCCATTTGTGGAACATACATTCCAATCGCAATCCGGATTTGGCGGTGATTTCTCCACCGGAGATGGAGGCGCATATTCCGTCAGATGCCGGCTCGGGAAGCTGGAAGAGTGTGGAGATACCGTTTGTGGCATTTCGGACGCACTTCACCGCTCAAGACCAGCGCGCGGTAGATGGTAATAGTAGCGTGGCAGACAGATAACGCTAGCTCTGCCTATCTATATTCCGGGAGCGAAAGACTTCAGCTTGTCAAATTAGTCCACCCACTGCTGCATCATCTTGCGCCGTTCCTTGATGAATTTCGTCCGATTGTATGCCATGCCTAGCGAATCCTGAACACGGTGCGCGAGTTGATGCCCGATTACCTCAGGCGGGTTGGCAATTTCTTGATGCAAGATTGTTCGAGCCATAGCTCGGAAGCCATGGCCGGTAATTTCGGTTTTCGTGTCGTAACCCATGCACCGAAGGGTGGCATTCATCGCCGCGCCGCTCATCGACTTTAGCGGATCGCATACGGGGAAGAGGTGCTCTAGGTATTCGGTCAGCGCATGGGGTTGGCGGAGAATTGAGACTGCTTGCGAGGCCAAATGAACGAGATGGTCGGTCTTGGTTTTGGTTACCAAATAGACCCATTCGCGCTTGTCGAGGTCGAACTCTTTCCATTTGGCATTGCGAAGCTCGTCGGGCCGGACAAAGAACAGTGGTGAAATCGCACCCCACTTTTGTCTGGCTGGCGATAGACTTCGACGGACTGCCGGGAACAAAACAAAAAGCTGGAAAGCCAAGCTGCGCCTGGCTTTACAGCCTTTTCCGGACTGCGAGATGGTGGAGTGGAGGAGGATCGAACTCCCGACCTCCGCATTGCGAACGCGGCGCTCTCCCAGCTGAGCTACCACCCCATGGAGGTGCGGATTTTAGCCCTATTCCGGCCCGGCGACAATCCGCGGGTTGTTGCCCCCGCCGCAGCCGGGATATCATGCCCCTGTATTCAATCGACCGCTATCCGGAGCCCGCATGCAAATCAACCCGCCTTTCGGCTACAAGGAAATCGTCCCGCTGTACAAGAACAACAAGGTGAAGCTGCCCGCGCCGGGGTCGGTGCCCGAATTCTGCACCCAGCTCAACGCGATCCCGATCAGCTACACCGAGTTCACCGTGGCCTGCCGCGACTACCCCCTGGTGTTCACCAGCGGCGACGAGGGCAAGACCTTCGCCCCGGTGGCGGTGTTGGGGCTCACTAACGGCGAGAACCTGTTTCTCGCCAACGGCGCCTGGGATAGGGGCGCGTATGTGCCGGCCTATGTGCGGCGCCATCCCTTCTGCATGGCGCGGGTGAACCTGGACCAGGTGGAGCAGGCGGACCGGCTCATTTGCGTCGAGAAGGCGTTTCTTGACGACGCGGGCGAAGCCATGTTCGACGCCGAGGGCAAGCCGCTGCCGAAGTGGCAGCCGATCGAAAAGCTGCTGCAGGAATACGAGGCCGATCTGGAGCGCAGCCGCGAGATGTCCGCCATCCTGTCGGATTACGCGCTGCTGGAGCCTTTCGCGATGCAGGCCCATACCAATGCGGGCGCGGCGATGAACCTGACCGGCATGTACCGCGTGGCCGAGAAGAAAATGGAGTTCCTCAACGCCAGCCAGAGCAAGAACCTGATCAAGAAAGGCGTGATGGGCCGCATCTACGCCCATCTGATCTCGCTGGACAACTTCGCGCGCCTGCTCGATCGCAAGGCGGCGAGGACGGCGGGTTCCGCCGCCTAGCTGCCTGACGCAGCGCGCCTGAGCCGGTCGTTCACGCCCTGCCATTCGGGGACATCGGGCGGCGCTTCGACCAGGATCGCGTCGCAGGCTAGATCGTCGAGGCGGCGCAGGCTCGCGTAGAGTTCGTGGGCGTATTCGGCCACGGCGCGCGGCGCCGCCTGCCAGTGGATGTCCTTCAGGCCCGAGGGCGCTTCGGCGCGCGCCAGCACGGCGACCTTCTTTCCGCGCAGCGCGGCCAGCCTGGCCGGCAGTTCCGCCCCGGGCACGAGATAGAGCGGCGTTCTCGGGGCATAGTGGCTCTCCAGCGCGCCCGGCGCGCGCGGCGCGGCGGCATCGGGCGCCTCCACTTCCCGGCCCAGGACCGCGGCGATCTGCGCCGCCGTCAGTTGCCCGGGGCGCAGCAGCACCGCGCGGCCGCGCGACAGATCGACGATGGTCGATTCGATGCCGACTTCGCATTCGCCGCCGTCGAGCACCGCGTCCACGCGCTCGCCCAATTCGGCGCGCACATGCTCGGCGCGGGTCGGGCTGATGCGGCCGAATCGATTGGCCGAGGGCGCGGCGATGCCGCTGAAATGGCGCCCGCCCGCTTCCCCGGCAAAGGCGCGCAGCAATTCCAGCGCCACCGGATGCCCGGGTATGCGCAGGCCCACGCTGTCCTGCCCGCCGGTGACGCAGTCGGGCACGCCGGCCGCTCGCTTCAGGATCAAGGTCAGCGGGCCGGGCCAGAACGCCGCGGCGAGCTTATGCGCCGCGGGCGGAATCTCCCTCGCCCATTGCGGCAGCGATTCCACGCCGGCCAGATGCACGATCAGCGGGTGATTCTGCGGCCGGCCTTTGGCGGCGAAGATTTTCGCCACGGCTTCGGGATTGGACGCGTCGGCCCCCAAGCCATAGACGGTTTCGGTGGGAAAGGCCACCAGCCGCCCCGCGCGCAGCAGCGCTGCCGCGCGCGCAATCTCGGATGAGGTGGGAGTGGCCGGCATCGCTGTTCATGGCTCCCTCGCCCCCGTCAGGGGGAGAGGGTCGGGGTGAGAGGCTGGTCAGGCCGTCAGCAGGCGCAGCGCTTCGCGGTATTTCTCCGCGGTCTTGGCGATGATGTCGGCGGGCAGGCGCGGCGCCGGCGCCTTCTTGTTCCAGGGCTGCTTTTCCAGCCAGTCGCGCACGAACTGCTTGTCGAACGAGGGCGGGCTCATGCCGACTTTGTATTGGGCCATCGGCCAGAAGCGCGAAGAATCCGACGTGAGGATCTCGTCGATCAGATACACCTTGCCGGCGGCATCGGTGCCGAATTCGAATTTGGTGTCGGCGATGATAATACCGCGCGTGGCGGCGTATTCCGCGGCGTGGGTGTAGAGCGAAATCGCGGCGTCGCGCACCGTCGCCGCCGCTTCCTTGCCGATGCGCTGCTCGGCTTCGGCGAACGAAATGTTCTCGTCGTGCACGCCCGCCGGCGCCTTGGTCGAAGGCGTGAATATGGTTTGCGGCAGCTTCGCGGCTTCCTGCAAGCCCTTGGGCAGCGCGATGCCGCCCAGCGAGCCGGTCTGCTGGTAGTCCTTCCAGCCCGAGCCGATGATGTAGCCGCGCACGATGGCCTCTATGGTCAGCGGCTTGAATTTCTTCACCACCATGGCGCGGCCGCGCACCTGGGCGCGCTCGTCCTCGCCTTTGACCACCGATTCCGGATCGATGCCGGTCATGTGGTTGGGCACCAGGTGGCCGAGCTTGCCGAACCAGAAATTCGACAGCGCGGTGAGCACCTCGCCCTTGCCCGGGATAGGATCGTCGAGGATCACGTCGAACGCGGACAGGCGGTCGGACTGGATCACCAGCAGCTTGTCTTCGCCCAGGGCGTAGATGTCGCGCACTTTGCCGCGATGCAGGAAGGGCAGGCTTTTGATCGATGTTTGCAGTAGGGTGGTCATGGCTTTTTCTCGGTGAAATGAATTCGGTGGTGAAGCTGCGCCGCGCGCGCGGCCGGCTCAGAGCTCTGGCAGCTTGGCCTTTTTCACGGCTTCGGCCTGCTTGTCGCGAAACGCTTTCAGGCGCGTTGCCAGCTTCGCGTCGTTCAAGGCCAGCATCGCCACGGTGAACAATCCCGCGTTGGCGGCGCCCGCCTCGCCGATGGCGAAGGTCGCCACCGGTATGCCCTTGGGCATCTGCACCATGGACAGCAGCGAATCCAGGCCTTTGAGGTATTTCGATGGGATGGGCACGCCCAGCACCGGCAGCCGCGTCTGCGCCGCGACCACGCCCGCGAGGTGCGCGGCGCCGCCCGCCCCGGCGATGAAGGCCTTGCAGCCGCGCGCTTCCAGGTCCTTGATCCAGGCCTCCAGCTCGGCCGGGGTGCGGTGCGCCGACAGCGCCCGCGCCTCGTACGCGATGCCGAAATCCTTGAGCTGCTGCGCTGCTTCTTTCATCACGTCCCAGTCGGACGTGCTGCCCATGACGATGCCGACGATGCTCATGCTTCTTTCCTTATCTACTTGACCACCTGGGCCAGTTCGCCCCTGGTGTAGCGCTGCGCCATCGACTCCAGCGGCATCGGCTTGATTTTCGAGGCCATGCCGGCGCAGCCGAACTGCTCGTAGCGCTGCTTGCACAGCGCCTTGGCCGCGGCGCGCGCGGGCTTGAGGAAGTCGCGCGGGTCGAAGGCGCTTTTGTTCTCGTTCATGTATTTGCGGAT
>JAJZUN010000622.1 GCA_021848555.1 Pseudomonadota bacterium
TGGTGTCCATCGGGTTCTGAGCCAACGCTTTTTCGATGGACACCAGCAGGTACCATGCCTGGGTCAGGGCGAATTTGTTCTCATCACGCCGGTTGAGCCCGGCCAAGCGAATTGGCGGTCAAGCGCAGATAGTCGAGCACCGTTCTTGAACGGCTTACGAGCTTGCGCATCATGTGCGCCAATGACTGGTCGGGTTTCCGGAAGGACTTCAACACCCCGACGGCGAAACAGCGCAGGCGCGTAACGTTCTGCGGGCCGTGGCCGGTGCGGATGCGGCTGCGATCCTCGTCGTAGTTCCAGTCGATGATGTAATGCAGACTCTCGATGCCCCAGTGACCGCGGTTGAGGGCCAGCAGTCGTTCGGGCGAGGCCTGCTCCGGGGAGCGACTGGTCACGCCAAGGGCGGTTTCGCGGCGACATTGCCCGGTCTTCTTGATGATCGTCTCACGTTCGATCAGGAAGAGCTGGCCGACATGGGGGAAATCGAGATAGTCATTCAGGGCCGTGCTGCACCAGATGCGCCGTGTCTCGATTCGTCCGTGACCGACGGCCGGCTGATCGACGAAATCCGGCGCGCCGCGTCGCTCGAAGTGCAGCGCGATGTCGCCGGCGAGAGTGGGTTGGTTGCCTCTGACCGTGAAGTGATAGTGTGCCGCACGCCCCACGATGTAGGCGGCCAGCGCGCGCTGCGTCAGCAGGGCATCGGCGGTGATGTCCCGGCCCGCGATGTGGCAGCAGTCGAGCAGCGGGATGGCCATGCCGATTTCGTTGGTCTGCTTGCGTTCGTCGCTTCCGGCTAGCGGCAGCGTGCCGACTTTTTTGGGTGTGACAGAGCCCGGACTGATGTCCGACGACGCTCATGATGTGGACCTGCTCGCCGACGTCATCGATGGCGTTCTTCATCGTCTTGCCATCCATCGCCAGCGCCTCGTCCTGCGCCCCCCAGGCCTGGTTCCAGGCGTTGAGCGCCCGATCGAGTGCGCCCGGCTCGATACGCGCCAGGCAGTCGCGGATCACGGACTCACTGGGCACGACGTAGTGTCCGTCCTCACGCCGGCAGCCGAAGCGCCGACGGGCGCCCTGTCCCAGTCCATCGGCCCAGTGGGAGATGGCCTTATAGCCGCGCATGCCGCACAGGATCGCGCCGGCCGCAATCGCCAACACCACCGGCAGACGATGCCGGCGCCCCTGAGCGCGGCGCGGATCGGGGATGGTGGTAAAGCACAGGGGCAGAGAGCGCATCTGTTCGGCATTGAGTTGCATTTTCGGGGCTCCCGTCAGACCAAGACGGCGGCGATCGGGATGGGTCAGGCGGGCGCGGACGTTGCGGCACAGCGGACGCACGAAGAGACGTTTCGGGGTCTCCGGCGCGGCGCTATAGCCCTCGCGCGTGCGCCGGTAGCCGCGCGCGAGGCCAGGCTCCCGCCAATTCGCGGCCCGGTACACACCGCCATGAAAGCGGCTCGGATCGACAAAGGTCTCCAGCAGCAGCAGCGGATGCCCAAACTGACGCTGCCAGTCAGCGGCCACGCGACGTTCCAGTCGAGAAAGCACCCGGGAGCCGACGTTCGGCCAACGCCCCTCGGGCAGGATCAGAAAACGGCTGTTGTTGGCGATGAGCCTGAGCCGGTCATACTGCGAACGGAAGTCCCAGCCGATCCAGCGGTCGCGTATCCCGCACTTCAGTGCCGCCGCCGAAACGGACAGCTGTGCCAACCACTGCTCGCGCCAAGTGGCGACGTACCACCGCGTCTCGCCGATCCTGGGCAGATCGCCAAGGTAGTGGTACTGCGCCCGGCGCCCGATAGCGCGCCTCCTCGCTACGGGAGACGGGGCGCAGGATCAGTTCGGACAGGGACTGGCCCTGAAAGCTCAGAGAGTGCATGCGCCCGTTATACCGGGCTATCGAGGACCTGGTCAGCGGCAGCGGTTAACGGGTTGATCTGGCGAAAAAAGATTGAGAGGACAAATTCATCCTGGACGGCAGGCATAGCGTTTATCGCAGCCTCCAGGGCTGTGGTAGCATCTTCCGGGACGGCCTTTACAGAGGAATGGCGCGGGATGAGTACCGAAACGACAGGGCGGAAGCTTGCGGCGGACGACGGAATATTCGCACTGGCGGATAGGGGTGCGGGCGCGTTTTGGATCTGGGCCCACACATGCCCCACGCCCCAATGTCTATGCCGAACCGCGGTGATTATCGCAAGCGACGCGGGGCGGGATACCCTTGTGGCGCGCGGTGCCTGTGTCCGCCACGCCTGGGAAACCGGTGCGGATTATGAGGCCGCTGCCCGCGAGAGTTCCGGCCTTCCGGCCTTCGCTTTCGATATCGATGCCGCCCTGCCGCTCGCGCCCAATGGCGAAGAGCCCTTGGATCTGGCGACCCATCCCGAGATCCGCGCCATAGCGGAGGCGATTGATGGTGAGGTGCTCGATGCCATCGCGAGCCTCTGGCATCGCGCCAAGGGGCGGCGCGATCCTGGCACCGTACCGCTAACCAAGGCCCTTTTGGTGCCGGGATGGAGGCCGGGGGAGAAGTTGCCGTGGGGGGAGGTGTATAAGGGCGGGCGGCGCGACCTCTACGTACTCGATGCCCAACTCTACGAGGCCGTGGACTTTTATTGTCCGACGCCGGATTGCGCCTGCGACGAGGTTACCGTGGATTTCGTGCCGCTGAACGTCTTCTCGGGCGATGGTCCTCCCGGCTATGTCCGTGTCCGCCTCGCGGGTGGACACGAGCTATGCGCCGAAAACAACGGCGAGGCGCGGCTGGACGCGCTTTGGGATGCCTTTTGTCGGCGACACCCCGGTCATCTCGAACGCCTTGCGCGCCGCCATGCCGAGATGAAGGCCGCGGGTCGGTGGCTCATCACGCGCAAGGTCGGCCGCAACGAGCCTTGCCCGTGCGGTTCGGGCCAGAAGTACAAGAAATGCTGCGGCGCCTGATCCCAGGGTCGGTTCGCGTCCGATGGGATACGCGACTCCACGGCCTTGGATGCATGCGTCCCGCATCTTCGTGCCGTGTCCGATGTCTCTCGTGACCCGATGGATGGGTG
>JAJZUN010000623.1 GCA_021848555.1 Pseudomonadota bacterium
CACGGCGCCTCGCCGGGCAGCGGATTCTCGTTCACGTCGACGCCGCGCTCGGCCTTGATGCGCTGGGTCAGCACCTCGTGCTCGATGCCGAGCTGGCCCAGCAGTTCGCGCCGGCGCGGGCTGCGCGAGGCGAGGTAGATGCGGGGATGGCCGGCCAAACTGCTCACTCGCGATGGTAGGGGTGGCCGCCGATGATGGAGAGCGCGCGATACAGCTGCTCCGCCAGCAGCACCCGCGCCAGCCCGTGCGGCAGCGTCATGCTCGAGAGCCGCAGCTGCATCGCCGCGGATTTCTTCAGGGCGTCGTCCAGGCCGTCGGCGCCGCCGATCAGGAACGCGAGTGCGCCGCGCTCCTGCATCCAGGCTTCGAGCTGCACCGCGAGGCTGCAGGTGCCGAGGTCCTTGCCGCGCTCATCCAGCGCGATCACGCGCGCGCCCTTGGGCAGCGCCGCGCGTATGCGCGCCGCCTCGGCCGCGAGCATCTGCGCCACGGTTTTGCCGCTGGTGCGCGCCTCGGCCTTGATCTCGATGAGCTCCAGCGCCGTGCCCGGCGGCATGCGCTTGGCGTAGGTGCGGTAGCCGTCGCTGACCCAGGCGGGCAGGCGCGTGCCGACGGCGATGATCACGAGTTTCATGTGGGATTCAGCGGCAATGGGTTCTTTTCAAGACAGGCGAGATCCGCGATATACGGTGTCATCGGATGCTGGCGCCGAAACTTGAATCCGCGCAGCTTGCGCTGGTGCAAACGCCGCGGAGCGAATCAATGGACGGCGGTCTCGGCGGCGGCGGCTTTCTTGCGCGCGCGCGGGCGCTTGGGTTCGGGCTGGCCCCACAGCTCTTCCAGGTTGTAGTACTGACGGATCGCGGGCTGCATCACATGCACCACGATGGCGCCGAGGTCGACCAGCACCCACTCGCCGCTTTCTTCGCCTTCCACCGAGATCACCGGCGCGCCGATCGCCTTGAGCTTTTCCCGCACGTTGTCGGCGAGCGCCTTGACCTGGCGCGTGGAGTCGGCGCTGGCGATGATCACGCGCTCGAACAGGGGCGAGAGATGCGCGACTTTGAGCACGACGATGTCGCGGGCCTTGATGTCTTCGAGTGCGGCGACCACCGCTTTTTCCATTTTGCGGATATCCATTAGTTTCTGGGTGTCTCCTTCAAATAAAGGTGCTGCGACCGAATATAAGCGAGAACCGCGGCGGGAAGCAAATCGCGCATGTCCTGCCCCGCGGCGAACCCCGCGCGCACGGCCGAGGCCGAGATATCCGTCGGCGGCATGTCGAAACGCGCGATGCGGCCCGCGGCGCTCGTAGCAAGCTGCTCCGGCCGCGCCGAGCGGCGCGCGATTTCGGCCGACAGTTCGGGCGCGGGGCCGCCGTCCTTCGCATCATGCCCCGGGCGGCTCGCGACCGCGATGTGCGCAAGATCGAACAGCTCGCGCCAGCGCAGCCAGGTCGGCAGGCTGAGAAAAGAATCGCTGCCCAGCAGCAGCGCCAGCGGCTGCGCGGCGCCGAGCTGCGCGCGCATGCGCGTGAGCGTGTGCACGGTATAGGTGGGCTCGCTGTGCTCGAGTTCGGCGGCATCGATGCGATAGCGCGCGTGGCCTGCGGTCGCGAGCTCGATCATCGCCAGGCGGTCGCGCGCGCTCGCGACAGGCGAGCCGCGATGCCCCGGGCTGCCCGAGGGCAGCCACAGCACTTCAGCGAGCGGCAGGCCCGCAAGCGCCGCTTCGGCCAGTGCGAGGTGGCCCAGATGCACCGGATCGAAGGTGCCGCCGAGGATGCCGATGAGCTTCGAGGTGTTCAAGCCGGTCGAGCTTTGCGCGCCGCGCCCACGGGCAGATGGGCGATGCGCTGCATCTCCGCATCCTCGAACACATCGGGGTGCTCGAGGTAATCGAGCAGCATGTCGGTCGCATCCAGCCCCCAGAACAATTCCTTGCCGGTGTCGAACGTCGGCACGCCGTACACGCCGCGCGCGATTGCGGCGCGCCCGTTCGCGGCGAGCGCTTCCTTCACGCGCGGCTCGGCGATCAGCGCATCGGCCGCGGCGGCGGTGAAGCCCAGGTGCGCGGCGAGCGCGGGCCATTCGTCGGCGAGCGAGCGGCCTTCCTTCCAGATGAATTCGAAAATCGTCTTGACCGCGGCGTAGTCGCTGTCCAGCGCGAGCGCGAGGCGCAGCGCGGGGATCGGGTTGAACGGATGCGCCGGCGGATAGGTCATTGCTATGCCGTGCTGGCCCGCCAGCCAGTAGGTGTAGCGGTAGGTCTGCAGGCGCTTCGCCGGCACTTCGGCCGGCCCCTTGCCGCCCCAGTGGTTGAGCAGACCCGCGAACAGCAGCGGGCGCAGCTCGGCCGCGGCCACCAGCTCCGGATAGGCTTCGAACTGCAGGTAGGAATAGGGCGAGACGAAATCGAAATACCAGACCAGCGGCGTCGCGGCCGGTTCGCTCACGTCCTGATCTGCCCGTCGCCGAGCACGACGTATTTCTGCGAAGTGAGTCCTTCCAGCCCCACCGGGCCGCGCGCGTGCAGCTTGTCGGTGGAAATGCCCACTTCGGCGCCGAGGCCGTACTCGAAGCCGTCGGCGAAGCGCGTCGAGGCGTTGACCATGACCGAGCTCGAATCGACTTCGCGCAGGAAACGCTGCGCGCGCGCCTCGTCCTCGGTGACGATGGCGTCGGTGTGCGCCGAGCCGTACTTGGCGATGTGCTCCATCGCCGCGTCGAGATCCTTCACCACGCGGATGGCGAGGATGGGCGCGAGATATTCCGTGTACCAGTCCTGTTCGCTCGCAGGCTTGATCCCGGGCACGAGCTTTTGCGCGGCGGCGTCGCCGCGCAGCTCCACGCCCTTGTCGAAATAGATGTTCGCCAGCGGCGGCAGCACCTGGTCCGCGATCGCCTCGGCCACGAGCAGCGTCTCCATGGTGTTGCAGGTGCCGTAGCGCTGCGTCTTCGCGTTGTCGGCAATGCGTATCGCCTTTTGCAGGTCGGCGCGGTCGTCGATGTACACGTGGCATACGCCGTCGAGGTGCTTGATCATCGGGATG
>JAJZUN010000624.1 GCA_021848555.1 Pseudomonadota bacterium
CTGGCAGGCTTCCGCGCGGCAAACCTGCACCTCATGGCGTCCTGGCAGCTTGGTGAGAAAGTGATGGTAGTAGGTGATGACGCCATGGACTTCGGCCCGCGATAGATTGAGCTCATCGGCGACCACCGGCACGACCGCGGCCGGAATGAAGCCGAGTTCGTTCTGGATTGCATGCAGGATCGGCAGCAGCGCGCCGGGCTTATGTTTCAAGCTTTGTGCAGCGCGCTGCGCTACCCGCTGATGGTCCGCAGCCGCAGCGGCAGTAACAGGGTTCATCTTGCCTTCTCCTCATATGTTATGTACTGCATATTCGAATGATCGATCTAGCCAAATTTCCTGCCGAGGGTAATATAATTTCCGCCTTCCTCTCAATAAGCTATTTCTTGCATAAATGTTCAAGGTTTCAATTCGCCCCGAATGGCTGATGGCGACTCGCGGCGGCGCGGCGACACCGCTGCCGGTGATCCTCGGTCTTCTTTCTCAGATTGACGCCTGCGGCAATCTCGCTGCGGCGTGCAAGGTCTGCACGCTGTCCTATCGACATGCCTGGGGCTTGCTGCGGCAGTTCGAAGCTGAGTTCGGGGTCAAGCTTCTTATCACCTCGCGCAGGAAAGGCACGCAGCTATCGCCCTTCGCGCAAAAACTGCTGTGGGCCGATAGGCGTATTCACGCGCGCCTCGCACCCATGCTTGAAAGCCTCGCTTCCGAGCTTGAGACCGAGATCGAAAGCTCGTTGCCAGAGCAGAAACCTACCCTGCGCATGCACGCCAGCCACGGCTTCGCCGTCGCCGCCCTGAAGGAGAGGCTCGAAAATTCACCAATCACGCTCGATCTCAAGTACGAAGGCAGCGTCGAGGCACTGGCGTCCCTGTGCAAGGGCAGTTGCAAGATTGCCGGCTTTCATGTGCCGATCGGGCCGATGCGCGCAGCCGTGGTGAAGCGCTACGCGAAATTCCTCAAACCAAAACAGCAGTGCCTGGTGCACCTGGCGGTGCGCACTCAGGGCATCATCACCGCTGCAGACAACCCGAAAAACATCCGCACGCTCGCGGACTTCGCCCGGGCGAATGTCACAGTAGTCAATCGTCAGCCGGGGTCCGGCACGCGGACTCTGCTCGACCTGCTGCTAGAGCAAGCGGGCGTCGATTCGCGACACATCCGCGGTTATGAAAACGGCGAGTTCACTCACGCTGCGGTCGCCGCTTACATCGCGAGCGGCATGGCCGACGCCGGCTTCGGCATCGAAACCGGTGCCCGCCAGTTCGGCCTCCATTTCATTCCGATGATGCGCGAAAATTACTACTTCGCTTTTTACGCCAATGTGAAAAACCAGTCGGCGCTCGCGACAATACTCGCGACCATGCAAGAGGAGGGTTTCCGCGCCATCGTGAACCGGATTCCCGGTTACGACGGTTCGGGCTGCGGCAAGGTCATGGATATTGCCGAGGAGTTGGGAATTTCCTCACGCTAATTGTTTGCCAGTCGGCTGGCGTTATTGGTGGTGCTGTTCGGATCGCAAGCCTTGAAAGAGTGTTCGGTGGCATCAGGGTCCCATCTGCGCCAAAAGTGTAGTCGATGTTCCCTTACCCCGCTTATTTGAGAGGAGAAAAAATGGCAGCCTATCTGGTGGTCGACATCGACGTCACCGACCCGGTGCAATTCGAGGAATACAAGAAGCTCGCGCCGGTGGCGATCGGCCAATATGGCGGACGCTATCTCATCCGCGGCGGCGCCTACGAAGCCGTCGAAGGCAACTGGAAGCCGCAGCGCCTGACCGTGGTGGAATTCGAATCGATGGAAAAGGCGAAGGCGTTCTATAACTCGCCCGAGTATCAGCTCGCGATCAAGGCGCGCAAGAACGCGGCGAACATGAACATGCTGCTGGTACAGGGCGTCTAGCCCATCAATGGTCGGGCAATTCGACCGTCTTAAAATTCGCCGGCATCACCACCTCGAGCAGTTCCAGATCGTCCGAGTGTCCCAGTTCCCGGTGGCGGATGCCGGGAGGCTGGTAGGCGCAGGAACCAGCCTCGAGCAGCACTTCGCCCTCGCCTTCGTAGTCGAACTTGATCCAGCCCTTCAGCACATAGACCAGCTGAAATTCGGTCTCATGCCAGTGGGTCCTGGCGACGAACTCGCCGCCGGGCCGCGCGCGGATGACGTGGGCCACGGCCATGCCGCCGGTCGCTTCCTTGATGCCCAGATCGCGGTATTCGAAGAAGGCGCGCAAGCCGTCCGCCTTGAACTTGCTGCCTTTCCGATGACTGACGCTGAATTTCCGATGGTGCATCCACGCCTCCTGCATAAATTCACTGCAAACAACAAGGGCGCCGCAGCGCCCTTGGCTAGATTACCAAGCTTGACTATTTCTTGGCCGCTGCCGGCTTGACCGCTTTGGCCGCAGGCGTGCCGCCCTTGCCATGCTCCTTCTTGTAGCGCTCGGCCGCGCGGTCCTGTGCCTTCGCCAGATCCTCGGCTTCTTTTTTCGCGCCTGCAGCGGCCTTGGCTTTCGCTTCTTCCGCCTTGGCCTTGGCCGCATCGTCCATAGGCGCAACGGGTATCTTGGCTTGAGCCAGCCCGGCGCTCAGCGCGAACGCCAATGTTACCGCCGCACATATTTTTCCGCGATTCATTTCAGCCTCCCGAATTAATGTTGGACCTGCGGCGGTACGCTCGCGGCGGCTGCCGCGCCAGGCTCGCCCGAAGGCAGCTCTCTCCTGCCGGCCTTGACGTCGTCGTACCAGTATTGCGCGTGCTCACGCGCCCAGGTCTCGTCGACATAGCCGTTGCGCATGGCCTCGTAGGCGCCGGTGGCGCCGATAGTGCCCAGGTAGATGTGCGTAAACGACCAGGCGATGAACAGGATCGCGGCGATCACATGCACGATGTTGGCGAGCATCATCAGCGAGCGCGTCTGATCGAAGTTGGGGAAATCCAGCACCAGGCCGCTGGCGCAGGATATGGTGCCCATCCCGATCACGCCGCCCCAGAACCAGATTTTTTCGCCGGCATTGAAGCGCCCGGAGGGCACGACTTCCCCGGAGAACAC
>JAJZUN010000625.1 GCA_021848555.1 Pseudomonadota bacterium
GCGGCGGAGGACGAGGCGCTCAACGCGGCGCTGCTGGCGCTGGCGCGCGTGACGCTGGTGGCCGAACCCGATGACTGGCATATCGAGTTCGTCGGCACCGCGCCGAGCGCGATCGTGCACGAGAATCGTGCGGCGATACGCTTGGGTTATCCTGAAATCCTCACCGTGCAGCAGCGCCGGCAGGACGAACGCTACGACGCGTCCACCGGGCTCGTGCTGCGTTGCGTCGCCGACGCCGGCGGCTTCGCGCCGTTCGACGCGCAGATCAAGGACATCAGCCTGGGCGGCATCAGCGTGCTGCTCTATCCGCCGGACGTGATGATCGAGCCGGGGACGGTGCTCCGGGGCAGCCGCATCGAGATTCCGGGAGCCGATACGGTGACGCTGGATCTGGAAGTGCGCTATTCGGAACTGGTTACGCTGGAAGACGGCCGCCGTGCACGCTGTTCCGGATTCCGCTTCCTCAATGCGCCCGAAGACGTCAAACAGAAACTCGTCGACGCCATCAACAATCGCTGAGCGGCGCGCAGCGGCCCCAGCCTGCTTCGATAGGAAGCGGTTCAGTCAGAGACCTGCAGCACCATTTCCACCTCTACTGCGATCTGGTTCGGCAGCGCCGCCATGCCGACCGCGGAGCGCGCGCCGCAACCGCGCTCGGTGCCGAAGATTTCGACGAACAGGTCGGAGAAACCGTTGATGACCTTGGGCATCTCATTGAAGTGCGGCGCGGCGTTGACCATGCCGAACACCTTGACCACGCGCTCGACGCGGTCGAGCGAGCCGATCACCGAACGGATGTTGGCGAGCATGTTGAGTCCGACCACCCGCGCCGCCGCGTAGCCCTGCTCGGTGTCGAGGTCTGCGCCGAGCTTGCCGGTGATCGCGCCGCCTTCCTTGCGGCGCGGACCGCAGCCCGACATGAACAACAGCTTGCCGACCTGTACCCCGGCTATGTAATTGCCGATCGGGGCCGGTGCCGGCGGCAGTTCGATCGCGAGTTCCTTCAATCTTGCTTCTGCACCCATGCCTGCCTCCTCACTCGATCTCAAAGCTTGTAGCCGATCTGGCGCAGGAAGCCCTTGCGCCAGGCGACGTCGGCCTCGCTCTCCACGCCCAGGGGCGAGGCGCCGTCGATGACGCCGAGGATGCCGCGGCCCTGCTCCGTCTGCGCGATCACCACCTCGGCCGCATTGGCCGTGGCGCAGAAGATGCGGCACACCTCGGGCACCAGCTTCAGCGCATTGAGCACGTTCACCGGGAAGAAGCCTTCGCCGAGGAACACGATGAAACTGTGGCCCGCGCCGAGCGCGAGCGCGTTTTTCTGCGCGAGCGCGACCATGGCCGCGTCGGTGCCCGAGCAGCGCACCAGGCATTTGCCCGAGGCCTCGCAGAACGCGAGGCCGAACTTGATCCCCGGCACCGCGCCCACCAGCGCCTCGTGCACGTCTTCCACGCTCTTGATGAAATGCGTCTGGCCGAGGATGAAATTGAGGGCTTCGGGCTTGTCGATTTTGACAGTGAGGAGTTGCATGATGAATCCTCGTAGTGCCGGATTACGCGAGCTGCGGCATTGCGTCCCAGACGCGCCCACGATATTCGCGGCCATTGGCTGCCTTGGAGCGCTTCTCGCCGTCCGCGCCCCACGTACCCCACTGCTTGAAGAAGAAATCGACGCCTGCCGCGTCACATTGCCGCTTGATTCCATCGACCCAAGCCGCTTTCATCGGTCGCGCGCGGTGCCCGGATTCACCCCCCACAATTACCCAATCGATTCCTGCTAGATCAAAGGAACCCAGGTCTTCCAACAGGGGTTCGATCGACAGAAATCGCACTCGGGCGTTAATTCGGCGCAGTACCGGGATTCTTGGGAGGCCGTGCTTCCGATTTTCTACCGACACGCCGAGCCAGACGTTTTCGGACACTGTAGCGCCGTGACAGAACTCGGCCATACGCTCGGCGCGCTTCGTGAGCACCTGAAACGTGTGCTGCCGCGCACGGCCCATGACGTCGAAGACGCGCTGGACGTAATCAAACGGCACCTTTTCGTGAAAAAGATCCGACATCGAATTCACAAAGTACACCGTAGGCTTGCTCCGCTCTAGCGGTTCCACCAGCCGCCCTGGCATCAACGAGAGCTTGAATCCGTTCTCATAGCCACGCATACCCATGGCCCGCAAGCGCCTCGCCATGGTTTCCGCATAGCAGTTCTTACAGCCAGGCGATATCTTGGTGCAGCCGACCGTCGGATTCCAGGTCAACTCCGTCCACTCAATTCGGCTCTGCGTACTCATTGTCCCCCTCCGACTAACTGCAAGCGTTCGCCATCTTTTTCGAGATGCACAAACTTCGTCCACCTTGGGTTGGTCGCGTCGAGATTGCGAACTAGATTATTCCTGATCAGGTTACCGAGCGCACGCTGCAAATCGCCAGGGAACCAGTCCGTCTTTTCAAGGATATCAGCGAACTCTGCATATCCGATTCTGCGCTGTCCTTTTGACAGGTAACGGCACCAATACTGCTCCACCTGTTCTAGGGGTCACGTGCCCCTCCTCCTCACGCACTTGATCGGCGTCGTCAAATAATTGCTGCATACGGCTCCGTTCTTCTCGCTGGCGTTGCTTCGTTTCAGCTCGCACCTTCTTTTGAATCAGATCGAAATCCTCTAGGACTTCCATGAATTCGACAAGGCCGCGCGGATGCGTCGTCAAATAGACGAGATGATATTTCGGTCGATTTTTCACTGGATCCAGCACTCGAGCATACGCAGAGCGCGCGCGCCACTTCGGTTGCGTTGGAATCAGACGCATTAGGTTTCGTCGATACGTTCCTACCAACATTCGTTCCCGTACTGCCGGCTCCAGATTCTCAATGTCTGGTACTTCGCCGAGAAGTTCCTCTATCTGTGCTCTCATGTCCACCATAGATGCTGCGCGATTCGCAAAGTCATACATGAAGTTGATCAAGAATTCGGACTGCGGTCGTTCGAGCAATGGCTGCAGCACTCCGATGCTTACCGGTCTCCAAGCCGTCGGGTCAAT
>JAJZUN010000626.1 GCA_021848555.1 Pseudomonadota bacterium
CAAATACGAATGAAGGCCAAGCTCCCATGTATCCCGGAACGCCTTGATCATTTCCGGTTCCTGGGTCAGGTCTTCGTCCTTGCGGTCCTTGACGTCACGCTGGCCAACGAAGGGCTGAAAGTTCGAGCCGTATTTGATGCCGTAGGGCGGGTCGATGTAGATCATCTGCACCTGCCCGGCCATGCTCTCCTTCTGCA
Source organism: Pseudomonadota bacterium (assembly GCA_021848555.1). The sequence continues at coordinate 198 of JAJZUN010000626.1, forward strand.
ACAACGAGTTCATCACCAGCAATGAATCGCCGGCGATCAGCCGGTTGGCCCAGCCGCGCTCGTGCTTGTAGAAGTCCACCGCTTCGCGCAGGGGCAGATTCTCGAACGCCGCTTCGAACAGGCCGGGCTGGAACGAACCCTTGTTGCCCGCCTTGGCGTCCTTGATGCGCTTGCTCACCGCGGCGAGGATGCTCATCGGGTCGATGCGCTCGTGCACGTGCAGCGACACAGTGTCGATGTCGAAGCTGGTGCGCTCGGCCTTGCCGGCCCAGTTGAGGTAGGGGCTGCTGGCACGCTTCAGTTCTTCTAGCGCCGCGCGCATGCGCGCCCCGTCGCCGCTGGTGAGGGCGTCGTCGATCAGCTGCTCGACCTGGGCACGGCCGACGTCGAATGCCAGCGCCGGATCGATGTGCGGGTCGTAGCGCCAAGTGGTCTTCGGCTGCTCCGGATCGTTGGCCTCGTTGACCAGACCCACCTGGGGATTGTTCTTGCGCTTGTCGCCATGGCGATAGCTGAGAATCTTGCTGTCTTCGGTCGCGCCCTTGCCCTGCCCGGCACGCGCCTTAGTGCCTGATTGAGCGATCGCCTGCGCGAGGCTCAGGTTCTCCTGCTTCGGTTTTGGCTTGCGCGCTTCGGCCGGAATTTCCTGTGATGCCAGCGCAAAACCATCTTCCGGACCAGGTGCCGCCGCTGCACGGCGCACCGAGCCGCCGCGCCCCTTGCCGCGCAGCAACACGCCCTCCGCAATCAGCGAGTCCCGCGCCTGCTCAAATTCAGCACCGCCAACCTTGTATTCGTTCAGTTCGGCGGCAGAATCGAACAATTCCCTCAGCCTGGCATTCCCCACGGACTCGCCATCTTCTGGAACCAGGCCGAGCAGCAGCTTGCGCAGGCGGGATGCGGAAGGACTGTTCATCCTCCTCCCTGCTCGCTAGTCCGTGTCCGGTCGTCGCCCATAGTTGGTCTTGTGGCCACGCCAGCCGAAGCCGGCTTGCCCGGGAATGGAAGCCGTGGGGCTGATGCGGCATCCTACTATTGGTGGCATACAACATCAACTGATAGTTGATGCGCGGGGTGCTACGTTCCTGCTATGGCCAATAGTCATGAACGCGAGGAATTCAGCAAGCGCCTGAAGCACGCGCTGGGCAAGGCGGGAAGGGGTACGCCCGGCGCGATTCGGCTGGCACAGGGTTTCAACGACCGCTATTCCGGGCGAGGCATCACGCACCAGGCGGCGCAGAAATGGCTGAACGGAGAATCGATTCCGACTCAGGACAAGCTGAGGACGCTGGCAGGCTGGTTGAACGTGTCAATGGCGTGGCTGCGCGATGGCGAAGGCAAGGAGACCGATGGCGTCGCAGCCCAGGACGCGTCCAGCGTCGTCTACCGCATCAATGTCACCGAGCAGGAGTTGCTGCGGCGCTATCGCAAACTCAGCGACCGCCAGCAGCAGGCCGTCGCCGAGATCATTACCGCGCTCGCGTCCAAGGACACTCGGCGCTGAGAACCGCAGGGAGTCTAGGCGGAGGACAGGATCAGGAGTGAGTCTGCCGGAAATTACGCTTGGCGTGGAACGTCAAATAGGCTGGAAAGGCAGGATTGACGCGGGTTTTGGGGAATTCATGGCCGTTGAATCGCCTCATCGGCGTGCGCGAGGGGGGAAAGGAGACTCTGCACCCTGGCTCCGCCCTGCCGTGCCAATGTTGGGTTCTGCAGCCACATCTGAATGAAAAATTCCCGCATCTGTTCGAACTGAGCCAGCCGGCTGAGCATCAGTTCCTGCGGGATTACCGATTGCGTGCGACCGCCGGATTCAGACATTCGGATCTTCTCCACGTTTGATCTTTTCGAGCGCGGCAATATCGAGCAGGTCTTTCGGGCGGTTCGCAATGCGTTTCATCAGCAGCAAGTCGTCGATCGACGCTATCCAAACTCTCCGGCCGAACAATTCGCCGGCGACTGCATGGGCCATAAGGTTTTCAAACGGCACTTCCGAGCGCACCAGGACATCCACCATACTGCCGCCGATTTGCCGCTCCCTCAGCGCGAAGGTCAACATGCCTTTTTCGCGATGCCATTGGTCGATCAGGCCGGTGTTTCGGAGAGAATCGAGGGGTATCGGATTCACGGCAACCAGACCGTACCGCTTGGCCACTTCAATGAAGCGCGATAGGTTCCCGTCGTTCATTGCCAGCACCAGATCGATATCGAACGTGGATCGCAGAAATCCATGCAACTGAACCGCCAGCCCTCCGACCAGCACATACTGGACTTGCTCGTCCGACAGTGCCTGGAGCAATTCGACGGTTTTCATTTGCGACACCGGCTGTCTGTTTGAAAAACTTCAGGGTGCATGCTAGCCGCATATTCGAATGGGGTCAAAACATTGCCGGAATTGCCAGCCTAGGCCGCAACCAGCCAGCCGTCCTCGAGTTTCAGCGCGCCGGCGCGCTCCAGGTCTTTCACCAGGTACTCGCACAACTGCGCCTGCGGCAGGTTCAGGAAGCGCCGGTTGATGTCGGCGTAGATGGGCCGCTCGGTGAGAAACCGCGGCAGCGTCGCGCGCTCTATGCGGCCGTGGATCATGAGCGAAAAACTCAGCATGACCTTGAGTGCATGGCGCGCGAGCTTGGTCGGGTCGCGCTCGTAGGCGTCCAGGCGCTGGAATGCGGCATCCAGCGCGCGTCCCGGGTCGCCGAAGGGCGCGCCATGTCCGGGAATCACGGTGGCGATGTCCAGCCGCGAAATCGCCTCCAGGGTCGCGCGCGTTTCGGCAAAGGCGCCGGGCTCACCGACCAGCTCGGAAAAAATCAGGCCGAAACCGTTTTCCCATAGCGCAT
>JAJZUN010000627.1 GCA_021848555.1 Pseudomonadota bacterium
GCCTTCACATCAATTACCGTGTCGACGCCCGGCTGCAGCACGAAGCGGTAGGCGCCCGTTGCGCTGGGCGAATCGAGCAGGCCGTAGATGATCAAGGTTTTGTCTGCGACGCCCGGCCGCATCAGCCAGAATTCCGCAAAGCGCGGAAATTCTTCGCCGGACGCCAGCGCCGTGTCGATCGCCAGGCCGCGCGCCGACAGGCCGTAGCGCTGCCCTTTTCCGAGTGCGCGGAAATAGCTCGCGCCCAGAAACGACAGCACCTCGTCTTTGCGCGTGGGGGAATTGATCGGGAAGCGCACCCGAAAACCGGCGAAGCCCAGGCCGCGCAGCTTGTTGGGGTCGACCTTGTTGGCGCCGTAATCGAAGGCGGCCGGGTCAAAAGGAATCTCGTGCACCCCTTGGGCGGTGACTTCGTTGATCTTGACCGGCAGGTCGAAGTGCCAGCCCAGGGGAAAGAAATCGACCTCGAAGTTGCCCTTGGCATCGTGCCAAAGCGCCTTTTCCGGTCGGTAGCGTATTTCGCGGTAATGCGCGTAATCAAGATTACGCAGTTCCGCCGGCAGGGTGACGTCGGGCTTCTTGTACGATTGCTCCGCCAGATGGCGGGCGCGCTGCACCACATCCTGAAAACCGAACGCCGTTGCGGGCGGGGGCAGGAAGCCGAGCAGCAGGCCGGCAGCATACGCGAGCCGAAAAAGCAGCCTGCGGTATGAGAGAAATGTTGTCGAGACCATAAAGAAGCCCAAACATTCTTACGGTGGTCTCCGAGTGCGTCGATGTTATATGTTTTCTTCAAGTTTAGCGGCGGTTTCAAATTAATCGCAAGACCGGCGCGTCGACCATAAGTTTGCATTCATGCCGAAACGCGTCTGCGCACGCCGGTTATCACGCCGGCCTTATGCCCGCCCAGACGCTACCCGTCGCTTAGGCCGGCTATACTCTCGGCAGCCTTAAATTGAAATTGAGGAGATGAGCGCAATGCCTCCCCATGTGTTCTGGTGGGTCTTGGCCTTCGTGTTGGTGGCGCTGGAGCTGACCACTGGCACTTTCTATCTACTGCTTTACGGCGTTGCCGCGGGCGCTGCCGGGCTGGTCGGCTGGTTGGGGCCGGGCATCGAGGGGCAGCTGCTCGCGGCCGCCGTCATCGCCGTGGCGGGCACTTTCGCCCTGCGGCGCTGGCGCAATTCCAGCATCGGCGGCCCGGGACTGCAGGATTTGGACATCGGCCAGCATGTGCAGGTGGAGTCTTGGAGCGAAGGCCGCGGCCAGGTACGCTACCGCGGTGCCGAATGGGATGCCGAGGCGGAAAGCGCCGCAGTGGACCCGGCCAAACCGCTCTATATCCGTGCCATCCGCGGTACGGCGCTGATTGTGGGCAATTGACAAGAAATTTTCTCGGAGGAGAACTTATGGGTAGCGTACTGCTGGTATTGCTGGTCGCCGTCATCATCCTCATCGCCCAAGGAGTGCGGGTGGTGCCGCAGCAGCATGCCTGGGTGGTGGAGCGCCTGGGCAGGTTCTACGCCGTGCTGGCACCGGGCCTGAATCTGGTAATCCCCTTCGTGGACCGGGTGGCCTACAAACATTCCCTCAAGGAAGTTCCTTTGGATGTGCCGAGCCAAGTGTGCATCACCAAGGACAACACACAACTGGCGGTGGACGGCATTCTTTATTTCCAGATCACCGACCCGCGCCAGGCGTCCTATGGCACCAGCGATTATGTCGCGGCGATCTCGCAGCTTGCGCAGACCACGCTGCGCTCGGTCATCGGCCGCATGGAGCTGGACAAGACCTTCGAGGAGCGCGACGAAATCAACCGCCATGTGGTGGCGGTCATCAACGAGGCGTCGCTCAACTGGGGCGTGAAGGTGCTGCGCTACGAAATCAAGGATCTCACGCCGCCCGCGGAGATCCTCCACGCCATGCAGCGCCAGATCACCGCCGAGCGTGAGAAGCGCGCGGTCATCGCGTCCTCGGAAGGCAAGATGCAGGAGCAGATCAACCTTGCCACCGGCGAACGCGAGGCGGCAATCAAAGAGTCCGAGGGCGAGCGGACGGCGGCCATCAACCGCGCCCAGGGAGAGGCCGAAGCGATCAAGGCGGTGGCGGACGCCACCGCTCAGGCCATCACGCGCATCGCCGAAGCCATCCAACACCCCGGCGGCATGCAGGCCGTGAACCTGAAAGTGGCGGAAAAATACGTCGAAGCCTTCGCCGGGCTGGCCAAGGCCAACAACACCCTGATCGTACCCAGCAACATGGCGGACCTGAGTTCCCTCATCGGTGCCGCCATGACGGTGATTAAGGAAACTCGCGCCTGAGCGCGGTATCGCTCGCCCTTATCCCTGACGGGGTGGGCCGCTGGGCAGCGCTTCGGGGTTGCCCAGACGCATGAGGTAGGGGTCGGTGGTGGATTGGTCGCCAAGCTGCGCGTTGACCGGCATCACGCTGCACAGATCCGGCGTGGCGTCGGCATCGCCGCTGCCGCACAGCGAAGCGATATAGGCAGCCCGGATCTGGTAGGCGGCCTGGCCGGCGGAACGCACGTAATAGCGCTGCGCCAAGTCGAAAGCGGCATTCCCGGCCGCCACCCGGTCGAGGCCGTAAAGGGCCAGGCTTTTGGTCAGCAGCGCGGCCGGATAATGGGGGCCGAAGTGCAGCGAGTTGTCCAAGGACAACAGGGCCTGCTTGTACTGGCGCAGGCTCAGCTGAGCTTCTCCCAGGGCCGTGTAGGCAAAAGAGAGAAACCATTTGTTGCCTTGGGCCAGTTGAGTGCCGTGAGCGGAGGCTTGCTTGGTTTGCATGGCCAGGCCATTGCCTATCAGTTGTGCGGCGTCCTTGAAATTGCCCGAACGCAGCTGCCAGAAACCATACAGCACCTTGAAATAGGCATTGTCCGTGTCCTCGGGATCGTGCTTCTTCCAGTCGTTGAGAATGCGGCCGGCAATGTCCATGCGCTGGTAGCGGATGGCGGCGCCGGTGTAGCTGTAACGCACGAAATCCATGTCCGGATGCATGGCGTAGGCCCAGCCCCAG
>JAJZUN010000628.1 GCA_021848555.1 Pseudomonadota bacterium
GACCCGGCGACTCCATGGGCCTTTATGCCTTCTGGGCCGGCATGCGCTATCCGACCGACGCCATCGCCCTTAACGAGGGTGTGATCCTGATCACCATCGATGCCGGAGAAATATCCGATCTGGCGGAACAGTACCCGCAGCTTTCCCGGAATCTGAATGGTGAAGTCACTCGTTTCAGCGAAGCATTCATCAACAAGATCGAGATCATCAGTGCCGGCTCCATCGAACAGCGCCTTGCGGTACTGCTGCTACAACTGGTCGGCCGCTATGGAGTCGATGGCCAGGGCGAGCAAGCACGGCTGCCTGTGTTTCTGACGCTGGTGCAAATCAGCGAAATCATCGACGCCCGCATCGAGACTGTGGCGCGCGCCCTTGGTCACTGGAAGCGCGCCGGGTGGCTAATTATCGATGCTCAAGGCTGGCATTTCAATTGTCTCGGCAAGCTACGCGAACTGGCGCAGGGTTAAAGCGGCAAATCGCCGACATGACCGCTACCTGCGAGATACCGGACTACCAGGCGCGGGCTTAAGTCAGACATTGTGCGTCTGTAGTTGGCTGGGTTTCAAAGGGCATCCAGCCAAGACCAGTGGCCGGTTGCCGCGCAGCCGATATTCAATTGAAAACATCTAGTATTTTCTATACAAGCGCCGCTTCCGGGTGACTGCCCAGGATCAATGGCGGGTTTGGAGAAGAATACTCAGTGTCCGTTCATGGCAGTCAGCACTCACTGACGAAAAAGGGGCAGGCACCGTGGTGCTTCGTCAACGCAGGCGTTGACGTACCCTGCCTGTCTGTACGCGGTCGGGACCGCGTCGTACCGGAAGCTTGCCGGTTGGGACTGGCGAATGTATCGCGCCCGCTACGGCGTAGTTATGCCGGGAATTTCCTCGCGGTGTGGACGACGTTCAGCACGACAATAGCGTCGGGGAATAGCTTCACAAAAGCGATGCAGGGAATCCGGCAGATGACGAGTTCCCGCGCTCCCGGTATCCGGTCGCTGTTCCGGATCCGCTCGGGGAACGGCGGCAGCCCCTTGACTGTTCGACGATGCGCCGTTCGATCGCTTCCGCGGTACGCTGCCCGGACTCGGCGTAGTGGTACGCGAGTATCTCCTCGATGTCGTCTATGGCCTCGTCGGTCCAGACGATCCGCATGCCTACGCAGGCTTAGGCAGCAGCCTCGCCTCGATCCGTTCCTTCAGCAGCGCCAACGCCTCGGCGTGCTCATGCAGGCCCGTCTTGCCGGCGTCCACGCGAGTGAGCGTTTTCGTGACTTTCCCCGACAACCACTCGTCATACCCGGGTTCCTTGTTCATGAACATTTCCGGAATGAGGCTGTCGGCGGCGTCCTCGATGGAAATCATGATCGCGACGGGCCGGTCGTTCTTTGTTACCAGGACCGGCTCGCGACGCGCCGCGTCGAGGAATTCGCTGAAACGATTCTTGGCTTCGCGGGCAGACATCACTTTCAGGGCTATATTCTTCCGGGTCGTCGATGTTGCGCCCGTTATAGCTACTTTAGGCGCTTTTACATCCCCCGTTTCTCGGATGACCAGCCCTGTTCGCGGTCACCGCAGGACCTCAGCCTGCGCCGTCCACGCCCGGTTTACGACCTAGTCTGCAACATAGCCGGATTTGCCGCGGGGAGGCGACCCCCCCCTCCGCAACGACCTCGCTTATGCATGCGGTGGCCGCATAAAGGTGCGCGCGATCACGAGCGCTCAACCTACTGCCGTTCGTGGCTTAGGAAATTTGGGGGTAGTGCAATCCACGGGTAGTGGGTGCTGTTACCATCCGCTGATCGAAATAATTGAGGGCGCAGCCATGACCTTTCCCACGCAAGTCCTGCCCGACCATCACCGGCACTGCGACACGCTTTTCGTCGCCGCCGAAGACGCGGCATTGCGCGGCGACTGGGTCGCGGCCGCACCGGCCTTCGCGCGCTTCAATGCGCAGATGATCGCTCATTTTGACGCCGAGGAAACGCTGCTGTTCCCGGCGTTCGAGGCCGCAACCGGCATGAGAAGCGGGCCGACCCAGATGATGCGCCACGAGCACGACCAGATGCGCGGTTTGCTCGCGCAGCTCGCGACGGCCTGCGATGCGCAGGACAGCCAGGGCTATGGCGGGGCCGCCGAGACGCTGCTGATGCTGATGCAGCAGCACAATATGAAGGAAGAGAACATCCTCTATCCGATGTGCGACCAGTCCCTCGGCGACGAAGCGGAACGCCTGGGCGCGAAGATCGGCGCCATGCTCGAAAAAGGGCAAGCGTAGTAACCCGCTGCAAAATGAATTTTGCAACGGCCGATCTAGGGGGGTATGAGGGGAGATATCCCCTCAAGTCGAAATGAACTCTGAACCGCGCCTAATCGACGGCCGCGACATGGAGCCGCCCGAGCCGCTGGAACGCGCGATGGCCGCACTGGCGACACTCGCGCCCGGCGAGGAACTGGTGATGCTGCTGCGTTGCGAGGCCCTGCCGCTGTATTCGATGCTCGAGCGCAATGGTTTCAGCTATACCTCGAAATTCCAGCCTGATGGCACGAACGAAGTCAGGATCCGAAAAGCCTAGCCGCCATTTCAATGCAACCCACCCTGTCGTTCGAGCAGGCGCCGCCGATATCGGTGCCTTACCGCTTTTTTCTGACGGCGCCGCTGTTCGGCGCCGTCGCCGGGCTGATACTCGCGCTGCTCGGACCCGACACCCTGCAGTCGCGCTGGTCCTCCGGCGCGCTCGCGATGACCCATCTGATCGTGGTCGACTTCATGCTGCAGGCGATGTGCGGTTCGCTGCTGCAATTCGTCGCCGTGGTCGCCGGCGCCAATATCTGGCGGCCGCGCCTGGTTGCGCACATCGTGCATCCGCTGATCACCGCCGGAGCAATCTTTCTCGCCTCGGCATTCCTGCTGGAGCAGCAGGTGCTGTTCCTCGTCGCCGCGGCGGTGTTCGTCACGGCGCTGGGCCTGTTCCTGACGGTCATGTTCATCGCGCTGCTGCGCACGCCGGCGCGCGGCATGAGCATCTACGTCCT
>JAJZUN010000629.1 GCA_021848555.1 Pseudomonadota bacterium
TTCCATGGCATGAGCGGCATCGACCTCAACCGCGCCGGCACGCCGCTGCTGGAAATCGTGACCGAACCCGACATGGGCAGCGCCGAGGAGGCGGTGGCCTACGCCAAGGCGCTGCACGCGCTGGTGCGCTGGATCGGCATCTGCGACGGCAACATGCAGGAAGGCTCGTTCCGCTGCGACGCCAACGTTTCGGTGCGGCGCCCGGGCGCGCCGCTCGGCACGCGCTGCGAAATCAAGAACCTCAATTCTTTCCGCTTCCTGGAAGAGGCAATCAACTACGAAGTGCGGCGCCAGATCGAATTGCTGGAGGATGGCGGCACGGTGGTGCAGGAAACCCGGCTCTACGATCCGGACCGGAAACAAACCCGCTCGATGCGCTCCAAGGAAGATGCGCACGACTATCGCTATTTCCCCGATCCCGACCTGCTGCCGCTGGTTATCAGCGCGGCAACGATCGAACAGATACGGTCCGAACTGCCGGAGTTGCCGCAAGCAAAGCGTGCACGCTACATGCGCGAGTTCGAGCTTTCCGCCTACGACGCCGGCGTGCTGACGTCATCGCGGGAAGTGGCCGAGTTTTATGAGAATCTGATCCGTGCGCTGGGAGGCGGCTACAAGCTTGCGTCAAGCTGGATTACGGGTGAGCTATTTGGCGCACTAAAACGCGCCGGAATCGAGATTTCCCAGTCGCTAATCACTAGCGTGCAACTCGCCGGGCTGCTGCAACAAATTCAGAATAATGTGATTAACGGAAAACAAGCCAAAGACGTGTTCGACGCCATGTGGAACGGCGAAGGCGAGGCCGCAGCCATCATTGCCGCCAAAGGGCTGACTCAAATTTCCGACGCGGGGGCGCTGGAGCAAATCATCGACGGCGTGCTCGCGGCCAATCCGAAGTCGGTCGAGGAATACCGGGCGGGCAAGGAGAAGGCCTTCAACGCACTCGTCGGCCAGGCGATGAAAGCAACCAGGGGCAAGGGCAATCCGGCCCAGATCAACGAAATCCTGAAGAAGAAACTGGCCAGCTAACTATTTCTTCGGCGTGGCCGCAGCCTTCGGCTTCGCCCCCGTCAGCTGCAGATAGCGCCGCTTGTCTTCATCGTACTTGGCGTTGATTTCGCCCAGTTCTTTTTGCTTCGCCGCCAGGGCGTCCTGCTGTACCTTGGCTTCGATCTCGTTGTTCTTGATGTCGTCCTGCAGCTTCTTCGGCATTGGCTTCTTGAGGTAGAATTCCTTCTCCGCCGCCAGCGCCTGGGCGCGCTTTTGCGCCTCTGCAACGCGTTTCTCGATTTCCTTGGCCGCCAGCTCGGCTTGCTTCAAGGCGCGCTGCCGGCCGTCCTCTATGTCTTTTTCGCTCGCATAGGTGTTGAGCAGCGCCTGGTTCTTGCGGTTCTCTTCCTTGGCCGCGAGTTCCTCCTCCTTCTTGCGCTTTTCCTCGGCTTCGCGCGCGACGAGTTGTTCCGGCGTCAGCGCGGCCTCGCGCTTTTTCACCACCGTGCCCTGTTTGGACAACTCCTCCATTTCCTTGCCCAGGCATTCTGCGGGAGGCGTCTGGGTGTAGTAGGTCTTCCCCTTGCCGTCCTTGCACTTGTACAGGCGCGACTGTGCGGACGCGGGCGCGGCCGCGAGCGCGAGCAGGGTCAGGGCAATCAGAATCCGCAGCTTAAGCATGTGCGTCCGCTCCGTAGAGTTGGCGGTAATGTTCGATATCGATGAGTTGTTGCTCCAGCTCGGGTCTGGCGCCCAGAAATTGCAGCAGATCGTCGAGATCGGCGATGGCGATGACCGGCAGCCCGAGACCGGCACGCACTTCCTGCACCGCGGAGCGCGTGCCGGAGCCGCGCTCCATCCGGTCGAGCGCAATGGCGACGCCGCAGGGCGTAGCGCCTTCGGCGCGGATCAGTTCGACCGATTCGCGCACCGAGGTGCCGGCGGAGATGACGTCGTCCACGATCAACACGCGCCCGGCGAGCGGCGCCCCTATGGTGCGTCCGCCTTCACCGTGGTCCTTGGTTTCCTTGCGATTGAAGCCGTACGGTACGTTGCGCCCATCCTGGGCCAGCGCGATGGCTACGCTCGCGGCCAGGGGAATCCCCTTGTATGCGGGACCGAACAGCATGTCGAACGGCTCGCCCGCGGCGCGTATGGCTTTCGCGTAAAATTGACCCAGACGCCAGAGCTTTGCGCCGTCGTTGAACAGCCCGGCGTTAAAAAAATACGGTGACATGCGCCCGGCCTTGGTCTTGAACTGGCCGAAGCGCAGCACGCCGCAATCGATGCAGAAGGCGATGAACTCTTTTCTAAAATCGGACATTTGCCAGTCTTGGTTCACGCCGCTTGGCGCCTGAGATCCAGTCATGTTACGCATTATCTCTCTCAATCTCAACGGTATACGCTCGGCGGCGAACAAAGGCCTGCTCGATTGGCTCGCCGTGCAGAACGCCGACGTGGTCTGCCTGCAGGAATTGAAGGCGCAGTTGCCCGATCTCACGCCGGCGCTACGCGATCCCCATCCCTATTCCGGTCACTTCAGCTGCGCCGAAAAGAAAGGCTATAGCGGCGTGGGACTGTATTGCCGCAAGCGGCCGGACAAAGTCATCGCGGGCTTCGGGTGCAGGGAATTCGACGCCGAAGGGCGCTACCTGCGCGCCGATTTCGGTCCTCTGAGCGTAATCTCGGTGTACCAGCCCTCCGGGTCGAGTTCCGACGAGCGCCAGCAGGCGAAGTTCCGCTTCATGCGCGCGTTCATGCCGCATCTGGCAAAGCTCAAGGCGAGCGGCCGTGAAATCCTGATCTGCGGCGATTGGAATATCGCGCACAAGGAAATCGACCTGAAGAACTGGCGCGGCAATCAGAAGAATTCCGGCTTTCTGCCCGAGGAGCGCGCCTGGATGAGCGAGGTGTTCGAGCGGCTGGGCTGGGTCGACGTGTTCCGGCGCCTGGATCCGCGGCCGGAGCAGTACACCTGGTGGTCCAACCGCGGCCAGGCCTGGGCCAAAAACGTGGGGTGGCGCATCGACTATCAACTG
>JAJZUN010000630.1 GCA_021848555.1 Pseudomonadota bacterium
CTGGTGCTGCTACGGCGGCGCCGACCTCGCCGGCGTCTCCCGCTTCCAGTACCCGCCGCACCTGCGGGTGATACGCCTGATGTGCTCGGGCCGGGTCGACCTGGAGTTCATTTTCCGCGCCTTTGCGCAGAAGGCCGACGGGGTGTTCATAGGCGGCTGCCATCTGAACGACTGCCACTACAACCCGGAGGGCAATTACGATGCGCTCGGGAACAGCCTGATCGCCAAGCGCATCCTGGCGAATGTCGGCGTCAATCCCGAGCGGCTGCGGCTGGAATGGGTGTCCGCAGGCGAGGGCATACGCTTCGCCGAGGTGATGAACGAATTGTCGGCGAAAATAAAAAGCCTGGGACCGCTAGGTTCCAGCGAGGGCAAGTCGATTCCGGATCTGCAGGCCGGGCTGCAAGCGGCCACCGAGCTCGTGCCCTACATCAAACTGGTGGAGCGCGAACGGTTCAGGGTGCCGGAAAGAAAGGAAGAGAGCTATCACAAGCTCTTTGGCAGCGCCGAGTTCGACGCGCTGTTCCGGGAGTTGATACTCGACAAGCTCGCCATGGGCCGGATCATGGGCTACGCCCGGCCGCAGCCGGTCGCAGCCAGCGCGATCGCCACCGGCCTCGATCTTCCCGCGGCAGAAGTGGCGCGCCACCTGAATGTGCTGGCGCAGCGCGGGATGGTCAAACTCGACGGCAACCAAGTGCGGGTCGCGGCGGCTGTCGCGGCCTGAATCTTCAAAGCGAAGCGACGACATGAGCGAACAAATAATTGAAAGGAGCGTCGGAATCGAAGGGAACGACGCGATCGACGGCATCATCGAGAAATACCGCGGCAAGCCGGGCGCGCTGATCCACGCGTTGACCGAGATCCAGCACGCGAACCGCTGGCTGCCGCGCGAGGTCATGCAAAAGGTCGCCGACGCCTTGGAGGTGCCGTTCAGCCAGGCGATGCAGATCGCCAGTTTCTACAAGACTTTCAGCCTGACGCCGAAGGGGCGGCACGAGGTGCAGGTGTGCACCGGCATGACCTGCCACCTGCGCGGCGCCGCGAAGCTGCAGGAAAAGGTGCAGGAGCTCACCGGCCTCAAGCTCGGCGAAACCGATGCCGAATCCCGCTTCACGTTCGATGCCGGGAGCTGTCTGGGCAGCTGCAGCATCGGCCCGGAACTGATCGTCGACGGCAAACACCACGGGCGCATGACGCCCGAGAAGGTGGCAGACGTACTCAAGCGCTACGAATAGGAAAGCTATGGCCCCCCACGCCCGCAAAATCGACTCGCTGCCCCCCACGGGGGGGCGTGTGCCCCCTAGTGTCGGCCCGGCGGAGGCATAGCCATGCCCAAGCTACCATCAGCGGCTGCACTGGAAGATTACAGAGCGCAGGTCCTGTCGGCCAGGGATCCGGCCAGGCCCAGCATCGCCGTGTGCGCCGGTGCGGCCTGCGGCGGCCTGGATTCCGCCGCGGTCGCCGCCGCGTTCTCGACCGAGATCGAGAAACAGGCCGCCGCAGCGAAGATGGACTTCAGGGTCACCGGTTGCCACGGCTACTGCAACAAGGGGCCGAATGTGATCGCCGGGCCCGGCGACATCTGCTATTTCGAGGTCCAGCCGGAGGACGCGGCGGAAATCGTCGCCTGCACGCTCAAAGGCGAGGTGGTCGAGCGCCTGGTCTACCAGCATCCGGTCAGCGGCGAGAAGGCGGTGCACATGAGCGAGGTGCCGTTCTACAAGCACCAGATGCGCATCCTGATCGGCGACATCCCCAAAATAGACCCGATGCGCATCACCGACTACCTGGCGGTCGGCGGCTACGCCGCGCTGGCCAAGGCGCTCTCCAAGATGACGCCGGTCGAGGTGCTGGATGAAGTCAAGAAAGCCAATCTGCGCGGCCGCGGCGGCGGCGGTTTCCCGGCCGGCCTGAAGTGGGAGACCACCCGAAACGCGCCGGAGAAAACCAAGTACGTCATCGTCAACGGCCATGAGGGCGAGTCCGCGGCCTTCATGGACCGGGCCATGCTGACCGGCAATCCGCACAAAGTGCTCGAGGGCCTGATCATCGGGGCCTATGCCATCGGCGCGCAGCAGGGCTACATCTACACCCGGCACGACTCGCCGCAGATGGCCCTGCACATCCAGGCGGCGCTCGCCCAGGCGGAGGAATACGGGCTGCTGGGCAAGAACATCCTCGGCTCCGGCTTCGATTTCGCGGTCGAGCTGCACTACGACGTCGGCATTTTCGTCTCGGGTGAATCCTCCGCGCTGATGCGCTCGATCGAAGGCCATGCGCCAGAGCCCAGGCCGAAGTACATCCGCACCTCGGTCAGCGGAATCTGGGACAAGCCCTCCAATCTCAACAACGTCGAGACCTGGGCCAACGTGCCCGAGATCATCAACCGCGGCGCCGATTGGTTCACCAGCATAGGCTCGGAAAAGAGCAAGGGCACCAAGCTCGTTTCCCTGTCGGGCCACGTGGTTAACAGCGGCGTCATCGAAGTGGCCATGGGTACGCCCTTGCGCACCATCGTGTTCGACATCGGCGGCGGCGTACCCGGCGGCAAAGCCCCCAAGGCGATCCATTTCGGCGGCGCCATGGGCGGCTCCATCCCGATCAGTCTGGTCGACGCCCCGCTGGATTTCGACGGCATGGCCAAGCTCGGCGCGCCGATAGGCGCGGGCGGCCTGCTGGTGATGGACGAAGACACCGACATGGTCGAGGTCGCGCGCTACCTGCTCGACTTCCTGGTCAAGGAATCCTGCGGCAAATGCGTCCCCTGCCGCGAAGGCATGGTCCAGATGCTGAAGATTCTGACCAGCATCAAGGAGGGCAGGGGCCGGAAGTTCGACCTCGAGCGCCTGGCCGACTTGACCGAGGTCACCAGCCTCGGCAGCCTGTGCGCGCTCGGCAAGACCTCGTCCGATCCGCTGAAGAGCATGCTGCGCTATTTCAAGGATGAATACGAGGCGCGTATCGCCGCGGGCAGCGCCGCCGGGGGGCTAGCGCAATGACGGATATGATGTTGCAGATCGACGG
>JAJZUN010000011.1 GCA_021848555.1 Pseudomonadota bacterium
GTGTTCGTCACGGTCGAACAGCACGGTTCCCTTGCGCGTGGTGATTTCCACCGGAACGATCTGTTCCCTGAAGCGCCCCTCGGCGATGGCGTGTGCAGCCCGTTGTTGGCTCTGCAGCGCCAGCGCGTCCTGCATTTCACGGCTGATGCCGTAGCGCGTTGCGACATTCTCGGCTGTGACGCCCATGTGGATTGACTGCCACGGATCGTGCAGGATGCCGTTCATATAGTCGACCAGCTGGCTATCGCCCATGCGCGCGCCCCAGCGCGCCGCCGGCAGCAGATAAGGCCCGCGGCTCATGCATTCGGCTCCGCCCCCGATCGTAATGTTGGCATCGCCCAGCCGAATCGCTTGCGCTGCACAGACAATCGCCTGCAAGCCGGAGCCGCACAGGCGGTTGACGTTGAAAGCCGGCGTTTCCTTGGGGATGCCGGCGTCGATGGCCGAAACCCGCGACAGGTAGGCGTCCTTCGGCTCGGTGGGTATCACGTTGCCCATTACCACATGGCCAATCGCGTCCGGCGCGATGCCAGAGCGCTCTAGCGCAGCGCGCACCGCCGTAGCTCCTAGGCGCGTCGGTGCGACATCCTTGAGCGATCCGCCGAAGGTGCCGATGGCGGTGCGTGCCGTTGCAACGATGAATACTTCAGGCTGCGTCATGCTTCTCCCCTTCGATCGATTCGAAAAATCATATTTCAGCAGCCGCGGAAATTCGCCTGCCGCTTTTCAAAAAACGCGTTCATGCCCTCGGCAAAGTCGTCGGTTGCGGCGCACGCCAAGAACGCAGCTCGCTCTGCGCTCAGATGTTGGACCAATTGAGTCGCGTGGGATGCGCGCAGCAGCTGCTTGATCTTTCCATAGGCCAGCGTGGGTCCGGAGGCAAGCCGCCGCACCCAGGCTTCAGTTTCCGTGGCGAGCGCGGCCGCTGGAACGACGCGGTTCACGAGGCCCAGCCGGAGCGCTTCAGCGGCGTCGAGCGGGTCGGCCAACAGCAACAGCTCCATCGCCTTGCGCAAGCCGACGATACGGGGGAGCGCCCAAGAGCATCCCGCGTCCGGACTGGCGCCAATGCGCGAATACGCCGGGGCGATGCGCGTGTTGTCGGCGGCAATCGCAAGATCGCAGGCGAGCGCAATGCTTACGCCGGCGCCCGCCACGGCGCCATGCAGGCAAGCGACGACCGGCTGCGGCAGTTCCGTCATGATGGTGAGACCCGCGTGCAAAGGCTCTATCATGGCCCTCGCCGTATCCGGCGCAGCGGCCAAATCGGCATGAAAGCCCGCCAGGTCGCCGCCGGCCATGAAGGCCTTGCCTTCGCCGCTCAGCACGATCACGCGTATGCTGATCTCCCGCTGCAAACGCTGGCATGCGTCGTGGAAAGCGCGCGCCATGACCACGTCGATCGCGTTGAGCGCTGCGGGGCGGTTGAACCGGATGCGGGCGACGCCTGCCTCGATTTCGAGCAGCAATGGTTGGTTCGGGTCGGAGATCATAGGCAGGTAGTCTCAAGAAGTTTCGTTGGATCCGATCCAGGCATAGTCTCGCCGCCACGACGGCTCCCTAAATCGATGTCGGCGTGAAGCTGGCCGTACCACTGTGCCGGCGGGATCAAAAGGCATCCCAGCGAACGACATCGTCCATGTCGAGATCGGCGATCCTATAACCGCGCTGAAAATCGGACAAGTGCTTCCTTGCCCAGGTCTGCGCCTCGTTCTCGTCGCTGTCGCGGATAGCCGCCAGAATCCGTCGGTGGGCTTCAAGATTACGGGCGGCTGCCTGGGGCATCGAGGTTCGGAGATGATCCATTGTCGGGCGAAATAGCAGATTGACAGGCTCTCTGGCCAATATGAGTACCCAGTTGTGGGAGGCGAGCGCGATCCCCGCGTGGAAGTCGATGTCGAGCTCGGTGAAAGAGTCGCCTCTCGCCACGGCCTGCGTCATGGCTTCGACGTTCGCCTCCAGGCGCGCCAAATCTTCCTCGGTACGGCGAATCGCCGCCATTGCCGCTGCCTGAGGTTCCAGCATCATGGCTACCTCCCAGAGCTGGGTAAACGTCACCTGTTGCAACAGTAGGGCTCGGGTGGTTCTTGGCGCGAGTTCGTGGACGCCGGGCACAGCCACGTGTAGCCGGCGTCCCGCGCCTCTTATGACCAGGCCTTCTTGCTCGAGCTGGCGGATCGCTTCGCGCACCGTTGAGCGATTGACCCGGAACTGTTCCGCGAGCTGCTGCTCCGGCGGCAACATGTCACCGGGGCGCAGCTCACGCTCGAGAATTTTGCGCTCGATGGTCGCCGACAGCGCCTTGTAGGCAGGTGCGTGGCCCAGAGGTCCAAAAACCGCCCCTTCATTCCCCTTGTGTTGCTTCAACGTCTCTCCCGGTGGCCTAATATCGATTCCGATTGGACGAGAACGCCTGTCCGTGCTGCACTACGAAGCCCGTACGCGCGCTGCGGTCGATAGGCTCAATTGTCATAAAAATCATCGAGTAGGCGGTCGTTCTGGAAAAGTCCGCAGGGTCACCGGCTTGTCGCGGGAAAGTTCCTGGGCGTACGAGAAGCCCGCCGCGTTGTGCGCCGCCACATCGAATTGAATTGACACTCGCTTTACCCAGAACATAAGATGCGCCAATCCGTTTGTCGGACAATCAGACTAAACGGATTGGCTGGAGGTCGTCAAGTGCCACCGAAGACAAAGCAGTACTGCGGCAGCACGCCAGCCCCGATAAACGCAACAGCGATCGTGAATTCAGGCAAAAGGAGAAGACATGTGCAAGAGATTTGATGGAACCATCCGAATCGGGCGTGCCGCGTTGAAGGCAGCCGTGGTCGCTTTCGTTGCGGCGGGGGCGGTTACCCAGGCGAATGCCCAGGAAACGTTCAAGGTCGGCGTCGTAACTTTCCTGTCGGGGCAGGCGGCCGAGAGTTTCGGCATTCCCGCAGCGAACAGCGCCAAGGTGATGGTCGAGGCCTTCAACAAGGGCACGGCGCCGAAGCCTTACGACAAGGCCGGCTTCGGCGGCATGAAGGTCGCGGTCACGCTGGTGGACGAAGCTGGTGGCGCGACCAAGCAAGTGCAGGAACTGCGCAACCTTTACCAGCGCGAAACCGTGGACGTGGTGGTCGGCTTCGTAGGCTCCGGCGACTGTCTCGCCGTGGCGCCGGTGGCCGAGGAATTGAAAAAACCGCTGGTGCTGTTCGATTGCGGTACGCCCAGAATCTTCGAAGACGCGAGCTACAAGTAAGTCTTTCGCACGGCCTCGCACGCGACCATGGACAACGTGGCCTTGGCCCGCTACCTGAAGGCCCGCAAGATCAAGGCCGACAGCATCAGCATGATCAACCAGGATTACGCCTGGGGCCAGGATTCCCGCGTCGATTTTATCAGCGCGATGGAACAACTCTATCCTGGCAGCAAAGTCAGCGGCGATTTGCTGCCCAAGTTCGGTGCTGGCCAATACGGTACCGAAATCTCGGCGCTGAGTCGGCAACCGTCCAGCATTCTCTACTCCAGCCTTTGGGGCGGCGACCTGCAGGCCTTCGTTCTCCAGGGTGCGCCCCGAGGCCTGTTCAAGAGCAGCCAGCTGGTGCTCAGCGCGGCAGACCATGTGCTGCCGTCATTGGGCGAGAAGATGCCCAACGGCGTGATCTTCGGCGCCCGCGGCTCGTACGGCGTGCTGGCCCAGAAGAGCCCCCTGAACGACTGGTTCTGGAAAACCTATCAGGATGCGCACGGTCCCGCAGCAGTGGTGCAGGCGAGCTACCGCATGGCCCAGGCCATGCTCGGGCTGAAGGCTGCTGTGGAAAAAGCGATGGCCAAGAACGGCGGCAAGAAGCCTGCGGCCGACGAAATTGTCGAAGCCCTGCGCGGCTCGGAGTGGGATTCCCCCGGCGGCACCATTCGCATGGCCCTTGGGAACGGCCACCAGGCAATTCAGAACATCTCCATCGGCCGGACTCGTTACGACCCAGCCAAGAAGATGGTGGTTGCCGACGATATCCAGGTGTTCCGGGCCGAATGTGTCAACCCGCCTGCCAATATGAAGAGCCTGGATTGGATCAAGGCCGGCTTCCCCGGCGCCAAGTGCGACTGAGCCGCGACCCGGTTTAGGCAGGAAGGGACACGCCTTGGATCTCGTGCTGACCATCGTCATCGACGGCCTGATCTATGCGTCCTGGCTGTTCATCGTGTCCTTGGGATTGACGCTGGTCTTCGGAGTGCTGAAGATCCTCAACATGGCCCACGGCAGTGTGTATGCCATCGGCGCTTACGCCGCCGCCTCCTTGGTCGCGCTGTTCGCCTCCTTGGGGCTGGCGCCGGCGATGTCGCTGGTGGCCATGCTGCTGGCCGCCGCCGGCGTTGCCGCGGTTTTGGGCCCGCTGCTGGAGCGGGGACTGCTGGAACGCTTCTACGGCCGCGACGAGGTGCTGCTGCTTCTTGTCACATACGCCTTGTTCTTGGTGCTGGAGGACGTGACCAAGCTGATCTGGGGCGTCAATCCTTATTATGTATCCGAGCCCTACAGCCTGTTCGGCAACGTGGGGGTCGGCGCGCTGTCCTTCGTTGGCTTCGACTTTGCGCTGGTCGTCCTGGCCGTGGTCTGCGGTCTGTTGGTGTGGTTCGGCCTGAACCGGACCTTGGCCGGAAAAATCGTCCTGGCGGTCATTCACAACCCGGAAATGAGCGCGAGCATGGGGGTCAATGTGAAATGGGTGAATTGCGCCGCCTTTACCATCGGGGTCTTCCTCGCCGCTTTGGGCGGTGCGTTTACAGCCCCGATGATCTCGGTCCAGCCTGGGCTGAGCGTCAGCGTCATCATCGTTAGCTTCGCCGTGGTCATCATCGGCGGACTGGGCAGCATCGAGGGTGCAGCCATTGGCGCCCTGGTGGTCGGTCTGGCGCGGGCCCTTTCGGTGCACATCATGCCCGAGGTGGAACTGTTCTCGATCTACCTCGTGATGACCGCAGTTCTGGTGTTCCGGCCCGAAGGGCTGTTCCAAAGCGTCAAGGCGCGGCAAATATGATCGTCAACCAGGGCAGAACGATTCTTGTGGCCCTCGGTGCCGCCGCCGCGATTCTCGTCGCCGGCCTGGTCACGCCAAAATGGCTGATGTTCTTGACCACGATGTCGGTCTCCCACGGACTGGCGATCCTGGGCATCGTGGTGTTGTCTCGGGGCGGGGGCGCCACCTTTGGCCAGGGACTGTTCTTCGCCATAGGCGCGTACGCTGCCGCCTTGGCGGAACATCAGATGGGCATATCCGATGCGCTGCTGCGAGTGCTGCTGGGTGGACTTTCCGCCGGCCTGCTGGGCTCATTGGCGGCTCCCCTGCTGACCCGTTACCGCGGAATCTTTTTCGCGATGCTCACCCTGGCTCTGTCGATGGTCGTATACGGCATCCTGACCAAGGCCACTGCGCTGGGCGGCTCCGACGGCTTCAACCTGAGCCGGCCGACACTGTTCGGCTTCGCATTAGAGGGCGAAAGCGGCGACTATGTCCTTTTCGCGGTGACCATTGTGGTGTCCGCTTTCTGTAGTGCTCTGGTGGCGATCTATTTTCGCTCGGCCTCCGGACTAGTGTCGTTGGCCGTTCGGAGTAACGCGCTGCGACTGGAGTATCTCGGCGCATCGACGCGCGCATCGCTCGGCCTGGATTTCACCATCGCCTCCATCTTGGGGGGCGTCGGTGGCGCCCTGACGGGATTGGCCCTGGGTCATGTGGACCCAAACTTCGCCTACTGGACGACCTCGGGCGAGTTCGTTTTCGCCGCCGTACTGAGCGGCTATCAGAGCGTATTCGCGGTATTCATCGCCTCACTCGGTCTGGAGATGGTGCGTTCCTTTTCCAATTTGTATTTTCCGAACACCTGGCAGCTGGCATTGGGCCTGTCACTGATCCTGGTCGTTCTGTTCCTTCCGGAGGGTATCGGTTCCATTTGGAACGGCCGTCGCCGGCAACGGCGAGTCGCGCAGGTCGGCAGCGTTTCATGAGCATGTTGCTGTCCGCCCGGGGGCTGAACAAGCGCTTCGGCGCGGTGATCGCCGCCGACGATGTGTCGATTGACGTGCCGCCCGGGCAGAAGCTCAGCCTGATCGGCAGCAACGGCGCCGGAAAGACCACCTTCATCAACATGGTCACTGGATTTCTTAAACCCGATTCGGGCCAGATTGATCTGTTGGGAGACGACATCACCCGACTCAGCCCGCGCCACATCGCCCGGCTGGGTATTTGCCGCTCCTTCCAGATTCCGCAACTCTGCCTCGAGCTCACTACCTTGGAGAACCTTCTGGTGGCCGTAGCCGCCTCCAGCCCCAAGCGGCTCTCGCTCTGGAACCCGGCGGAGGCCAATGGCGGGCGGGAGCGTGCCGAGCATTTGCTCGAACGTTTCGGGCTTGCGCCCAGCGCCAACCGGCGCGTGACCGAACTCGCCGGCGGCGTGCGCAAGCTCCTCGATATCGCCATGGCGCTGGCGCGACACCCCAAGCTGCTGCTTCTTGACGAACCGACGTCAGGCGTCAGCGCCGAAGAAAAGGTGCCGACGATGGAACGAGCGATGGACGCTCTGGCCCAGGAGTCGGTGACCGTAATGTTCGTCGAGCACGACATGGACATCGTCGCTGCCTTTTCGGAGCGGGTGATTGCGTTCTACAGCGGCCGGATTATCGACGATGGCGTTCCGGCCGCGGTCCTCAATAACCTGGAAGTACAGCGTTATGTCACTGGAGCAACCAAGTGACAGCCAGTTCACCTCTGCTCGCTGTCGCCGATCTTCATGTCAGCATTCAGTCCATGCCCGCCCTGCGCGGCGTGTCGCTGGAGGTGGCGGCTGGTGAGATGGTTGGCCTGATCGGCCGAAATGGCGCCGGCAAGACCACGTTCATGCGTTCCGTCATGGGGCACCTGACGCCCAGCTCCGGGTCGATACACGTCAACGGCAGTGACCTCGCTGGCGTCCCACGCCATGGCCGCGCCGCACTCGGCATCGGCTACATGCCCGAGGACCGTGGATTGGTGCCGCAATTGACGGTGGAAGAGAATATCCTGTTGCCGGTCTGGGTATCCAGGAGTTTGACGGCGGCGGAGCGGCTCGACTTGGTCTACGGCCTGATGCCCGAGATTGCCGAAATGCGCCAGCGCAAGGCACTGCTGCTGAGCGGTGGCCAGCAGAAGCTGGTGGCCTTGGGCCGAGCCCTGGCGGTGGGCACGCGGCTGCTGCTGCTCGACGAGCCGTTCGAGGGCGTCGCGCCGGCCCTGTCGCAGCGTTTGTCGGAGGTGATCTCCGCCCTCAAGGAAAAACAGCTGAGCGTGATCATTGCGCAGTCCGACCTCAATCACTCGAGCCACCAGTTTGTGCGCGAATACGTGATCGAGCGTGGCGCCAATGTGGTCCGACAGCGCTAGCATGCCCCACCGCGTCCTGATGCCTGACGGGTTGGACGATGCAGAAACCTATGCTGGATTGCATGGAATTCGAACAACTGCAAGGCAGGTGACAGCTGGTCTCGCACCGAATGACTTCGGTTTCGCGCCGGCACGGCTGGAGGCCTATATCAAGCGCGCGCTGCCGGGCGTGGCGGGGGCTATGCGGCTCGAGCGCATCCCCTGCGGGCAGTCGAACCCAACTTTTTTTGTTTCTTTCGACAACCGGCAATTGGTGTTGCGCAAACAACCGGCCGGCGTGGGACTGCCCTCAGCCCACGCGGTGGACCGGGAATACCGCATCATGCAGGCCTTGGCCGGCAGCGCAGTCCCGGTGCCGCGGGTCGTTGCATTCGAAACGGACCGGGCAGTTGTCGGAACGCCGTTCTACTTGATGGAGCGACTGCAGGGACGCGTGTTTGGCGACTGCGCCTTGCCTGGGGTGGCGCCCGCCGAGCGGCGGGCCATGTACCTCTGCATGGCCGAGACCCTGGCGGACCTGCACCGCATAGACTGGCAAGCGCTGGGGTTGGCCGATTACGGCAGGCCGGGCAATTTCTTCGCCCGCCAGATCCGGCGCTGGAGCAAACAGTGGCAGTTGTCCAAGACGCGCGATCTCGCGGAGATCGAAAGGCTGATCGATTGGCTGCCGGCCAACATTCCCGAGGACGACGCAACCGCCATAGCACACGGCGATTTCCGCATCGGCAACCTGATGTTCCACCCCACCGAACCCAGGATCGTCGGCGTGCTCGATTGGGAGCTGTCCACCCTTGGACATCCCTTGGCTGATCTGGCCTTCAGCGCACTCGCCTGGCGCCTGCTCCCGACTGAGTACATGGGCATGCGCAGCGCAGACCTGGCGACCTTGGGTATCCCAAGCGAGAATGAATACCTGGCTTACTACTATCAGCGGGCCGGCCCGGAACAGCGGGTAGGACGGTTTCATTTCGCCTTCTCGCTGTTCCGCCTGGCGGTGATTTTCGAGGGCATTGCCTTCCGCGCCAGAAGCGGCGTAGCCGCCGGCGACAACGCAGCCGAGGTGGGCCGCCTGAGCGCCACGTTCGCGCGCCGCGCAGTGGAGGCCATGGACGGCGCCGATTGACGGCGCGGTCGCCTGTAACGATGGACAACGGATAAAGGGAAAAGCATGGAATTCGAGTACACGGAAAAGGTCAAGACGCTGCAGGGTTGTTTGAACAACTTCATGACTCGGCGCGTGTTGCCGCTCAACCTGGAGTGGTGCCGCAGGGCCGAGCGCCGCGAGCACGCGATGGATCTGCTCGAGCCGCTGAAGTCCCAGGCGAAGGAGGAGTGGCTGTGGAATCTGTTCCTGCCGGGGCTGCGCGAAGATGAACCGGGCACGCGCCTGACAAACCTGGAATACGCGCCTCTCGCGGAGATCATGGGCCGGCTTCCCTGGGCTCCGGAAATCTTCAACTGCAATGCGCCGGACACCGGCAACATCGAGCTGCTGCACCTTTTCGCCACGCCCGAGCAACGCCAGCGCTGGTTGATGCCGCTGATGAATGGCGAGATCCGCTCCTGTTTCGCCATGACCGAGCCGGACGTCGCCTCGTCCGACGCCACCAACATCCGCACCAGCATTCGCCGCGACGGCGGGCAGTACGTCATCAACGGCCGCAAGTGGTTCATAACCGGCGCGCTGCATCCTAACTGCAAGCTGGTCATCGTCATGGGCGTGTCTGACGAGAGGCCAAACGCCAATCCGCATCGGCGTCATTCGATGATCCTGGTGCCGATAGACGCACCCGGATTGGAAGTGGTGCGCAACGTGCCTATCATGCACCACTACGCGCCCGAGGGGCATTGCGAGTTGCTGTTCCGCAACGTTCGGGTGCCGGCCGAGAACATGTTGGGCGAGGAGGGGCAGGGCTTCGCCATGGCCCAGGCGCGGCTGGGCCCCGGGCGCGTTCACCATTGCATGCGCACTATCGGCCAGTGTGAGTTGGCGCTGGAGTTGATGTGCGAGCGGGCGCTGGAGCGCAAGACCTTCGGCAGGTACTTGAGCGATTTCGCCAACATCCAGGATTGGATTGCCTATTCACGGGTCGAAATCGATCAGGCGCGACTGCTGGTGTTGCGGGCGGCCTGGCTGATGGATACGCATGGCAACCAGGCAGCGAAGACCGAGGTCGCGGCGATCAAGCTGGTCGCGGCGCAGCTGCAGAATCGCGTGCTGGACCGAGCGATACAGGTATTCGGCGCCATGGGCTTGACTCCCGACACGCCGCTCGCATATCTTTGGACATGGGGCCGCGCGATGCGTTTTTTCGACGGGCCGGATGAGGTGCATCTGCGCAGTGTGGCGCGTCAGGAGCTGGGCAAGGCCAAGGCGAACCGGGGCGCAACCGCTGCGTATTACACCGTCTCCTGAGCCGGTCCCGAAGCGTATTTAATCGCAACGCGAAGAGGTTGCAGATGCATTATTGGGCCGAACAGGGTCCCGCGACGCGCGAGGAACTGCATTTCGATGATCGCCGGATACGCTGCTTTGCCGAGCGCCCCGGCGGAGTGCACGATATGTTCGCGGCAGCAGTGGCGCGCAATCCGGACGGCGAGGCGCTGGTTTTCGGCGAGCGACGGCTGACCTGGAGCGAGCTCGACCGGCGGGTCGCGCGCGTCGCCGCCGGACTGCGCCGACGGGGTATACGCAGCCGCGATCGGGTGGCGCTGCTGCTGGGCAATCGCGACGAGTTCATCGTCGCCTTCTATGCGGTGGCCCGACTGGGGGCGATCGCCGTGCCGCTCAACATTCGTGAGCAGAAGCCGGAACTCGCGTATGTCCTCACACACTGTGGCGCCTCGATGCTGATATTTGAGACGGATCTGGCGGAGCGCCTGCCGGAACCGGCGGCGGTGCCGGCGCTGCGTTGGCGTATCGCCGTAGGGCTCTGCTCCGGGGCGGAGGACTTCGCCGCTCTCCTCGGGGACGAGGAGATGACTGAGGCGGTGCCGGTGGCCGAAGAGGACGTGTCGGTCATTCTCTACACTTCGGGCACCACCGGCCGACCCAAGGGCGCCATGGTGACCCATCTGGGCATGGTGCATTCGGCGATGCACTATCAGTACGCCATGGGCTTGTCGGCGGCTGACCGTGCTCTGGTGGCAGTACCGATGACCCACGTCACCGGCACGGTCGCACTGGTGGTAGTGATGGCGCGATGCGCCGGTACCTTGGTGGTCATGGCCAACTTCAAGGCCGCGGATTTTCTTGGGCTCATGGAGCGGGAACGCATTACTTACACCTTGCTTGTGCCGGCAATGTACAACCTCTGCCTGCTGCAGCCAAACTTCAATCGCTTCGACCTTTCCGCTTGGCGAATCGGCGGCTTCGGCGGCGCCCCGATGCCGCTGCCGACCATCCAGCGCTTTGCCGAAGAGGTGCCGAGGCTGAAGCTGATGAATGCCTACGGCGCAACCGAAACGACTTCGCCTGCAACCCTGATGCCACCCCAGTTTACCGCCGCGCATGTGGATAGCGTCGGTTTGGCGGTGGCCTGCGCCGAAGTCAAGGTCGTCGACATTGACGGCCTGCAGGTGCCCGCCGGGGATTCGGGCGAGTTGTGGATCAAGGGACCCATGGTGGTCAAGGGCTACTGGCAGGACCCGGCCGCCACCGCGCGCGAGATCACCGACGGCTTCTGGCATTCCGGCGACATCGGCGATATCGACCGTGAAGGTTTCGTGCGCGTCTTCGACCGTAAAAAAGACATGATCAATCGGGCCGGCTACAAGGTTTTCCCGGCGGAGGTGGAAAGCGTTCTTAGTGCGCACCCCCATGTGATCGAGGTTGCGGTGGTAGGCAAGCCATGTCCGGTACTCGGAGAGCGAGTCCACGCATTCGTTACGATCAAGGCAGAAAACGTTTCCGCCGAGGAACTGCAGCGCTTCTGCGCCGAGCGTCTGTCGGACTACAAGGTGCCGGAGTCCTACACTTTGCAGACCGCGCCGCTTCCTCGCAACGCCAACGGCAAGCTGATCAAACGAGTATTGAAGAATAGCCTGCCCGCGGCTGCGACTTGAATTGAGATTCTCGGTTTGCTTTTGCGCCGGGCCCGGATTCTGCTGCAGCAAGATTCTCCATATTCTCGCCAGGCTGTTGAGTTCCATGTCGGATTGGGCCAATCATCCGCTCAAGAGCAGTGCGATGACGCGGCGCCTCCGCTTCTGCGATTCTTGACTTTCATCAAGGCTGGGATGCGCATGCCTGCCTATATTGCAGCCCATCACTGCGAACACCACAACGGAGACCATCATGGCATCGGACATCGACATCGCCCAAAAAGCGAAGATGCAGCGCATCCCCAAGCTGGCTGCGGAAAAGCTCGGCATCGCCGAAGATCACCTCGAGCCCTATGGCCACTACAAGGCCAAGGTGTCGCTGGCTTACGTCGACAGCCTGAAGGGGAAGCCCGACGGCAAGCTGATCCTGGTGACGGCGATCAGCCCGACGCCCGCGGGCGAAGGCAAGACCACCACCACGGTGGGCCTCGGCGACGCGCTCAATCACATCGGCAAGAAGGCGATGATCTGCCTGCGCGAGCCCTCGCTCGGGCCGGTGTTCGGCATGAAAGGCGGCGCCGCCGGCGGCGGCTATGCCCAGGTGGTGCCGATGGAAGACATCAATCTGCATTTCACCGGCGACTTCAACGCCATCGCGCTCGCCAACAACCTGCTCGCGGCGCTGCTGGACAATCACATTCATCACGGCAACGAGCTCGGCATCGACGTGCGGCGCATCGCCTGGAAGCGCGTGGTCGACATGAACGACCGGGCGCTGCGCGACATCGTGGTGTCGCTCGGCGGTCCGGGCAACGGCTATCCGCGCCAGGACGGTTTCGACATCGTGGTCGCCTCGGAAGTGATGGCCATATTCTGCCTGTCGAATTCGCTCGAGGATTTGAAGAAGCGCCTGGGCAACATCGTGGTGGCTTACACCCGCGATCAGAAGCCGGTCTACGCGCGCGACCTGAACGCGCACGGCGCAATGACGGTGCTGCTGCGCGATGCGCTGGCGCCGAACCTGGTGCAGACGCTGGAGAACAGCCCGGCTTTCATCCACGGCGGGCCGTTTGCGAACATCGCCCACGGCTGCAACTCGGTGATCGCCACCAAGACCGCGCTGAAGCTCGCCGACTACGTCGTGACCGAGGCCGGCTTCGGCGCCGACCTGGGCGCGGAGAAGTTCATCGACATCAAATGCCGCAAGAGCGGCCTGCGCCCTTCCGCCACGGTGATCGTGGCGACGGTGCGTGCCATGAAGTACCACGGCGGGGCGGATCTGAAGACCATCACCCAGGAAAATCTGGCTGCGCTCGACAAGGGCCTGGTCAACCTGGAGCGCCATGTGGACAACGTGCAGCGGGTGTACGGCATTCCCTGCGTGGTGTCGATCAACCACTTCACCAGCGACACCGCGGCCGAGGTCGAGATGCTCAAGTCGCGCATGGCCAAGCTCGGCGTCAAGGTGGTGCTCGCCACGCACTGGGCCGACGGCGGCAAGGGCGCCGCCGAGCTGGCGAACATGGTGGTCGAAATGTGCGAGAAGAAATCCAGCCTCAGCTTTGTGTATGAAGAACAGGACAGCCTGTGGGACAAGGTCAACAAGATCGCGAAGAAGGTCTACCGGGCGAGCGAAGTCACCGCCGACGCCAAGGTGCGCAACCAGATCAAGAAGCTGCAGGAAGATGGCTACGGCCATTACCCGGTGTGCGTGGCGAAGACGCAGTATTCCTTTTCCACCGACGCGCAGTTGCGCGGCGCGCCGGAGAACCACGTGATCAACGTGCGTGAAGTGCGGCTCGCGGCCGGCGCCGAATTCGTGGTCATGGTCTGCGGCGACATCATGACCATGCCGGGCCTGCCCAAAGTGCCTTCGGCCAACAAGATCGACCTGGTCGACGGCAAGGTGGTGGGGTTGTTCTAGCAAGAGGGTCGTCCAGGGAATCCCCCGTCCTTTTCGGACATAGCCGCGTTTTGCGTGCGGACGCGGTCCATCCGCACGCAAAACGCGGCTGGCGCGCGCAGCGCGTACCTGTCTGGATCCAGGTTGCGCAGACTGGCATCGGGCCTCAGAATTACGCTTCAGGCATGGGAACGCGTCAGCCATTGGCATCCGCTCGGGGGAGCGCTATGGAAAGCAAGCGATGCAATCTGCGGCTTCTGCTCGGTCATGCGAGCAGCGGGGCAAGGCCGTGAACCAGGCGGAATCGATCGGGACCCAACTGCGGGTGGCCGAGGCGTTTCTGGAAGACGTGGGCCGGGGCCTGGTCCGCCTCGACGCGGACGATCTGAAGCGGCTTGGCGCCGTACCCGGGGATGTCTTGCTGATTACCGGTCGCCGGGGCACGGTGGCCAGGGCGGCTCAGGCACCCGCGAGCCATTGCGGACAGCTCCTGGCCATGATCGACGGGACCACCCGTGACAACGCGCAGATCGGAGTGGACGAGTGGGTGACGGTTCGAAAGATTCCGTTCAAGGCGGCGGAGTCCTTGCTGCTGTCCCCGGTGCAAGCCGGGCACGCCGTCCCCGCTGACGAGGAGATCCCGCACCTGCGCCAACTCCTCGCCGGCGTTCCGGTCGTTCCCGGCGATCGAATGCAGGTCACCTTCCTCGGCGCACGACCGCGGGCGTTCACGGTCGAGGGCGCCGCTCCGCGGGGGGCGCTGCTGATCTCTTCGAGCACCGCCATCGCGTTCAAGGTTTCCGAGGCTTCCGCCGGAAAAGCCTATCGCGTCTCCTACGAGGACATCGGTGGCCTGGAACGGGAGGTGGCGCTGGTACGGGAAATGGTCGAGTTGCCGCTGAAATTCCCCGAGATCTTCGGCCTTCTGGGAATTGATCCGCCCAAAGGCGTTCTGCTGACGGGGCCGCCGGGCACGGGCAAGACCCTCATCGCGAGGGCGGTCTCCAGCGAAGTGCGGGCGCACTTCATCCACGTGAACGGGCCGGAAGTGATCCACAAGTTTTACGGCGAGAGCGAGGCCAAGCTGCGCCAGATCTTTGAAGAAGCGAAGCGGAATGCGCCCAGTATCATTTTCCTCGACGAGTTTGACGCCCTCGCGCCGAAACGCGCCCAAGTCGTCGGCGATGTGGAAAAGCGGGTGGTGGCGCAGCTTCTGGCGTTGATGGATGGTCTGGTGGAGCGCGGCGCGGTGGTGGTCATAGGCGCCACCAACATGCCGGAGCTGGTGGACCCGGCGTTGCGGCGACCGGGACGCTTTGACCGCGAGATCGCGATCGGCGTTCCGGACCGGGCTGCGCGCCAGCAGATACTGGGCATCCATTCGCGGCGGATGCCGCTCGGATCCGACGTGGATCTGGAGCAGATCGCGGAGATCACCCACGGCTACGTCGGCGCCGATCTGGAGGTCCTGTGCAAAGAGGCGGGGATGGTGGCCTTGCGCCGCCTGATCCCGCGTGTGCGTTTCGAGGCGGAGCTGAAGCCCCAGCTGGATGCGCTGGCGTTCCAGGTCCTGCGCGACGATTTTCTGGCCGCATTCAAGGTGGTGGAACCCACGTCCACCCGGGAGTTCCTGGCGGAGCGGCCGCGGGTCACGTTCAAGGACATCGGCGGCCTCACCGAGACGAAGCGAACCCTCAGCTCCATCCTGCAGCTCGTCCGCGCAGGTGGCGCGCTCTTCGGCCACACGCGGTTCAATCCACCGAAAGGGGTGCTGCTCACCGGCGCCTCGGGGACCGGGAAAACCATGCTGGCGCGCGCCCTGGCGGGAGAACTGGGGCTCACCCTGATCACGGTGGACCAGCCCAGCCTGCTGTCGAAATGGATCGGCGAGGCGGAAAAGGGCCTGCGCGAAGTGTTCAAACGGGCCAAACAGGCTTCCCCCTGCATTTTGTTCTTCGACGAAATCGAATCGCTGGTTCCCGCCCGCTCCGCCCAGGAGGCGGGGAGCTTGTTCCCGCGCCTGGTCAGCCAGCTGTTCCGCGAACTCGATGATCTGCACGGTTCGCTCGGGGTGGTGGTGCTGGGGGCGACCAATCGGCCAGACCTAATGGAGCCCGCGCTGCTGCGCGCAGGCCGCTTCGATTATGTGCTCGAGTTGCCGCTGCCGGATCTGGACGAACGGCGCCAGATCCTGGAGATCCATGCCGAAGGCCTGACCCTGGAGAGCGACGTGGATTTCGGCGAGTTTGCGGAGAGCACCGAGGGCTGGACCGGCGCGGGTTTGGAACTGCTATGCAAGAAGGCGGCGATCCTGGCTTTGGAGGAATGCCGCGGGGCACCGCCGCGGGAGCTCCGCGTCGCCGGCCGGCACTTGCGCGAGGCCCAGGCGCGGGTGCGGACCATGGCCTAAGCTGCGCGGCAAGCGTCTAGTTGTTGCGCGCCGCGAGCGCCGCGTGCATGGCTTGCGCGGCCAGTTGTTGCGAAAACAGCCGCTATGCCGCCTCGTCTTCTCCTTTATCGGCTTGCTTCGCCGATTTCTTGGGCTTGCGCTTGCTGGCGTTCGGCTGCTGACCCGGACGATGAATGATATCGGTGGGGCAAACCGTGACGCAGATCTCCTCGCAATCCGGGCCATAGGCCATACAGGCTTTGTGGTCGATATCGAGAATGCCATCGTCGATGGAAATCGCCTCGGCCGGGCACGCCTTGATACAGGCCAGGCAGTGCACGCAACCCACCGTGCAGGTCTCCTTGACCGCCTTGCCCTTGCCTTTGGCCTGACAGGTCAGCGCAACGCGATAAGCGCGCGGATAACTGACCAGGCAGTCCTTCGGGCAGACGTCCAGGCAAAGGCCGCAGCCCGTGCATTTCGCGTAGTCGATCTCGACGATGCCCGATGCGCCGATCTTCATGGCGTCGAAAGCGCACACGCGCACGCAGTCGCCCAAGCCCAGGCATCCGTACTTGCAGGCCTTGGAGCCGCCGAACGCCAAATTGGCACCGAGGCAAGTATGGATGCCGTCGTACTCGGCCTGCTTGCGCGCCACCGAGTCTGCGCCGGAACAACGCAGCATGGCCACGACTTCCTTGATCTCTCCCATGGTCTTCTTGGTGATCCGGGAAATGTCGATAGCCACCACTTTGCCAC
>JAJZUN010000631.1 GCA_021848555.1 Pseudomonadota bacterium
TTCCAGCCCGTCATCCTGCTTCAGGGTTTCCAGCGTCGCGTCGATCGAGGCGGCGGGGCCGGCGAGCAGCGCCTTGCGCCAGATCGCGAGCGCCCGGCCCTTGAGGAAGGCTTCTCCGATCTCGCCAGCGGCCTCCGATCCTTTTGCCAGGGTCTCGACCGCTGCGCGCAGCGCTGCCGCGTGGTCGGTGCCGTCGGGCCAGTCCTCCGGCGTCAACCGGGCCAGCAGGCGATTCCAGGCGCCCGGCGTCGAGAGCGGCGCATCGGTCGGCAGAACCCGCAGCCAACCTTCGGGTAGGGTCTCGAAAGGCCCGCTGTCTCGGCAGAGAGCCGCGAGGCGCCGCAGCCGCGACTGCGACAGGCCGCGGACCACAATGTCGGCCAGCGCTGCGGACGCCTGGCCCTCGCGGGTGGTGACGGTGCGGACGCCGTGGACGAAGTGCAGGTCAATGTTGGCGTCGGCGCGCAGGGCCAAGAAATGGTCGTCATAGTCGGCGGGCGAGGCTGTTGCGATGGCGATCTCCGAGGGCGAGACGCCCGAGGCGAGCAGGCTTCGCGCCCAGCGCATCGCCTCAATAGCCTCGTGATAGGCCGTAGCCGCGCTGACGGCGCTGATCCCAGGCGCTTGCGTCGGGGCGCGCGCGACCATGACGCCCGTGCCGTCCAGCCATGCGGGAACGCTCCTGGGGCCGGCCGTCCACTGCACGGGGATGTGGGCGGTAAGGGCCTGGAGCAGCGGTCGCCAGCAGGGTGAGAGTTCGGTAAGGCCGACGATCTCCATTGGGCCCAGGACCGCCGGCGCATGATCGATGCGGGTGATTGCGGCGGCGACGATGTCGATGGGACGCATCATGCCGGCCGGAAGCTCGGCGAGAACGGCCTCTTCCAGGCGCGCGATGGCGTCAATGCGCAAGTGGTCGGCCGCTCGCGCCGCGAGGTCGATGCCCGCGCGCCAAGCCTTGTAGAGCGTGTCGGTTGCCGCGTCGATCATACCGGGCAGAGCCTTAATGCACTCCAGCTCGCCCATCGGTGTCGTAGGCAGGACCGCCTGGATGGCGGCGCGCAGGCTCTCATCGTCGATGGGTCGAATAAAACCGCCGGCAAGGCGCACCGCCGCCTGCTCGAAGGTCATGACCTGGAGGCCATGACGGCCATCGCGGGCCGCCGCCAGGCGGCCTTGCCGCATGGCGAGACGGCCATGAACAATCAGACTGGATCGTTTCGCGACGGTCATAGCCACCCTCCTTCCAGGGGTTACCCCTTGTTCTGATGCTGAGCCGACGCGCGGGCGGACGCCCGCTTGCCGGCGGCCTCTCGTCTTGATCCTCGCCACAGCATGCCCAGCCTCCCGACCCCCATGCGCTGATCGTCATTGACGAGCGCGCCTAATGGGAATAATAATTACACGGACTGGCGGTGCTTGTCCATATAGTTTTTATGTGCATCGCCGCGTCAGTCCGGATAGTTTTCTGACCATGGAGAGGTCGCGAGTGCGCTGGGGTGTCGAGCAAAGGCTTGAATTTATTGAGTTCCGCCTGTTCTGGGAGGGCTCGATCAACCGCGCCGACATCGTGGAGTATTTCGGGGTATCGGTCCCGCAGGCATCAAAGGATTTGACGCTCTATCAAGAGCGGGCGCCTGGGAACTTGGAGTACGATACGCGGGGCAAGCGCTATGTTGCGGCCGAAAGGTTCGTGCTGCGCTTTCTCGACCCCGACCCCTACGCCTATCTCGCGCAGCTCCGCTCAGTACTCGAGGGCACCGTCCCCTCGCATGATTCTTGGATCGCGGCGCTTCCGAAAGCCGATGTCGCCCTGACCCCCAAGCGAGATATCGACATAAAGGTCCTGCGGAAGGTGCTCGACGCCACGCGCGAAGGCGATTCCGTGGAGGTCTTTTACCAGTCGATGAACAAAGTACGTCCGGACCCAATCTGGCGAAGGATCACGCCGCACGCTTTTGGTTACGATGGATTTCGCTGGCATGTGCGGGCGTATTGCCACCTCGACAGCAAGTTTAAGGATTTTTTGCTACCTCGTATTCTGGAGGTGCGCGGTAAGGACAAACCTGGATTAACAGGTGACGCCGATTGGCACTGGAACAATTATTTTGACGTCATCATTGGTCCGCATCCCGATCTGACGGAAAGCCAAAAGCAAGTTGTCAGCAAGGACTACGGTTTCGATCACGGGAAGGGTGAGCTGTCGGTCCGATATGCGATGCTGTTCTACGTTCTCAGGCGCCTCGGCTTGCTTGGGGACGCGACAAAGCTTAGCGCGCGCACCCAGCATATCGTCACGCT
This sequence comes from Pseudomonadota bacterium, assembly GCA_021848555.1. Next base: position 2,302 of record JAJZUN010000631.1, read on the forward strand.
GAATCGCAGAGAGACCGAGGCCGCGCTCCAGGCTGCGGAGGTGCAACTGTGAGCGTAACCAGGGGGAGCGCGCGTTAATGTCAGCGAGGCTTGAGGACATCAAGAATGGCGCATCGGTGCGCGGCGTTGTGTCGGCGCAGGCCGTGCAGATCGTGTCCGTGGACTGGATCGGTGACCAGGCGATCAACGTCGTATTCCGCGATCACAACGGGACGGTCGCGGAGACCGTGCTCTACCGGGACGACGAGCATCGGCTTGAAGTCGAGCAGAGCGGCCGGCCCTGGTCGTTCGATGCCGACGGCGAGCTCCTACGGCTAGTGACGGAAGCCAATCGCATCAAGCTGGCGCATTACTTCGATCCCTATCTCGCTATCCACACGAGTCTTGTCGATCCGCTCCCGCATCAGATTTCGGCAGTCTATGGCGAGATGCTCCCGCGGCAACCGCTGCGATTCCTTCTCGCGGACGATCCCGGCGCCGGGAAGACCATCATGGCCGGTCTGTTCATCAAGGAGCTGATCGCCCGAAGCGACTTGGAGCGCTGCCTGGTCGTCGCGCCGGGTAGCCTCGTCGAACAGTGGCAGGACGAACTCGGCCAGAAGTTCAATCTCGAATTCGACATCCTCACCCGCGACATGATCGAGACCTCGCGGTCAGGAAATCCCTTCTCGGACCGGGATCGACTGATCGTTCGCCTCGACGTGCTGGCGCGCAACGAGGAGCTT
>JAJZUN010000632.1 GCA_021848555.1 Pseudomonadota bacterium
CCTCGGGCTTGGCCTCGACGATGCGCGAGATCATGCCCTGGCCGATGATGGCGTAGGCGCGCGGGCCCAGGCCGGTGCCGAGGAACAGGTCGATGACGTCGCGGCGGCGGACGTGCAGGTTGTTGATGTAGTAGCTCGAGTTGCCCTCGCGGTCGAGCACGCGCTTGACCGTGATCTCGCTGTACTGGCTCCACTGGCCGGCGGCGCGCCCCTGGGTGTTCTCGAAATGCAGCTCGACGCTGGCGCGCGAGACTTCCTTGCGCGTGCCGGAGCCCTTGAAGATCACGTCCTGGATCGATTCGCCGCGCAGCTCCGAGGCTTTCGATTCGCCTAGCACCCAGCGCACGGCGTCGATCACGTTCGATTTGCCGCAGCCGTTGGGGCCCACCACGCCGGCCAGCTGACCGGGGAAAACGACGCTGGTGGGATCGACGAAGGACTTGAAGCCGGAGAGTTTGAGCTTGTTCAGGCGCACGGGGAAATCCGGGTCGACTCGCGAAAAGGCGGCATTATAATCGCTCGCCCGAAGTCCAGACCGCCATCATGACGAAGCGCTCGACGAGTCCCAGCAAGACGCTGGAAACCTTTGAAAATCCAGCCCCGCACCGGGATTACCAAATCCACATGGAGATCCCGGAATTCACCTGCCTGTGCCCCAAGACAGGCCAGCCGGACTTCGCGGCGCTGACGCTGGATTACATTCCGGACCGGCTCTGCGTCGAGCTGAAGAGCCTCAAGCTTTACGTCTGGAGCTTCCGCGACGAAGGGCATTTCCACGAGGACGTGACCAACCGCATCCTCGACGATCTCGTGCGTGCGACCAAGCCGCGCTACATGCGCTTGACGGCGCGCTTCTATGTGCGCGGCGGCATCTTCACCAACGTCGTCGCCGAGCACCGCAAGAAGGGCTGGAAGCCGGCGGGCAAGATCGATTTGGTCGAGTTTGCTGCGCAGTCGAATACTCGCGGCTGACGAAGCCGCCGCAGCGGCGGCCGGATTTTCCCTGCGCTACTTGGCGATGAGTTGCAATGCCTGAGCTGGCGTGAGAATGGGAATGCCTTGGTAGTCCTTGAGTGCGAGCAGGTCATCGTCACCGGAGATGATCAGTTCGGCTTTGCCGGCAAGCGCCAGCGCGAGTAAAGCATCGTCGTCGGGATCGCGGCACACCGGCACCGCGAGCGGCGGTGGCTCGATCACCTCGGCCAGCTGCCGCAACTCGGCCAGCACATGTTCACGCGAGGTAGCTGAACGGGCGAGGATCGCATCGAACTTCGCGCGACCGATGACCTCCTCCAACTCGGCCAGCAGCGCCGGACTGCTAACAGGGACCAGCGCGTTGTCGCGCACCCGCTCCAGCACCGCATGCGGCGCGCCGTGCCAGAGCAGGCCGGAGACGAGCACGTTCGTGTCAATGACCGCCCGCACGCTGCCTGCGCTCCGCGCGTACGGCCTTCACCTCCGCATTGATCTCGTCCATCGACATCGGCGAGACGCCGGCCGCCGCTACACGGTCGGCGATGGTCAGCAGCGCATCGGCTGCCTGCTTGCGTCTCAGCGCGTCATTGAGCAGCCGCTCCAGTGCCGGCGTCGTCAACAGACCCGCCTCGCGCGCCGCCCGCACTGTTGCGTCGGGTAACTCGATCTGAATCGTCGTCATCTCAGGCTCCTGCGCCAAGGTCGATCCACTGCCAAATCCACTGCCAAATTATACGACTCGATGGGACCCCGACCCGGTAGATTTCGTTGTGGCGCCGCAGGGCAAGGGCCCTACCTGTGGTGGTTTAGTACCGGTCTGACGTAGAAGATTCCGATGTATTATGTTTAGCAACATTAGCGACAAGAACTTGCATAAGGAAGATATGCAATGGTCCGACTTCCTAAATCGATTATTGGACTGGTTATCGTCTCGTATCTGTCAAGCGCGGATGCGCAGGCGCCAAGGACGTTTGGTGCTTGGCAAGTGGGCGTCATGTCCGGAGACGAAGGGGTGTATGCAGCCACCATGAATGACAGCGGTGGCGTATTCGGCGAATACTGTTACAAGAGCACGGGACAGTGCCTCTGGCTCTTGACCAACGACATCAAATGCAACGAGGGAACCCAAGTCCCGATACTTGCCAATACCGACGGTGGAGCCTTTTCGTCGACCGTAAAATGCATCTCTCCAAATAATGGAATTTCACGCTACATAATCGATTACAAGATAATCGAGCCGGGAATCGAAGGGTCTTTGTGGATTGGAATTGCCTATCCAATGAAGAACGGCCAGTTCCAGGTTAGCCGTTTCAATTTAAGCGGCGCTTCACAGGCGAAAACGTACATGGAAGAATTTCCAAGTATTTCGGAAATGGTGCCGCGCCTAGTGCCACGAATACGCGCGACCGGCGGCTTTAGGCTCTGAACACAACCGACGACTCGCGGCCGCTGGCGTTGTCAAGGGCCGCGAACAGCGTCGTCGTGCCATGGCGCATGTAGTCACGAGTGCGCCGCTCGGGAATGTCGAGCGCCAGCGACTATATCTGCACGTAAGTCCACCCCTGCTGCAGCCGCAGCATGATCTGATCGAGCGCCGACGGCGCCACCGCGACGTCGGGCAGCAGCGTGAACTTCTGGCCCGACACCCGCAGGAACGCGATGGCGTTGTCGCAGGCGATGAACTTGAGGTTGCTGTGCGCTTGGCGCATCGCCGCGATGCGGGCGACGTAGGGGTTCGCATCGGCGCGCACCAATGCCAGGGCATCGCCGTTCGCCACAAGCTCCACCTGCACCGGACGTCCGAGACGATCGCGGCTTTGCGCCAGCAGATCGGCTTCGTCGAGCGCCGCCTTCAGCCGTTCCGGGGCGTTCGACGAGATCTGCAGGATGACCTTGCCCGGATCCGGTTGTCGCGCATGCAATTGAAATCCCGCCGGCGCCGACGCGCCATAGCCGTCGTGTGCCGCCCAGCCGGCCAACAAACCGACGGCCAGCATCACGCCCGCGGCCAAGGCCTGGCGATAGCACTGGAAACCCGAAAGCCGCCG
>JAJZUN010000633.1 GCA_021848555.1 Pseudomonadota bacterium
TCCACCAGGCGCTGCATGCGCCCGGTGTGCTCGCGCATCAGGTTCAGATAGCCCTGCCGGCGCGCCTCGTCCAATTTGAGATCGCCGTCGGTGAGCGTTTCCAGGAATCCGGCCACCACCGTCAGCGGGCTCTTGAGTTCATGCGAAACATTGGCGACGAAATCGCGCCGCATGGTTTCGACTTTCTCCGCCAGCGTGATGTCGCTCGCGAGCAGCAGCTTTTGCGACTCGCCGTAGGGAATGATCGCGAGCGACAGCAAGCGGCCGTCGCCGTGCGCAAGGCGCAGGGTGAGCGGCTCGGCGTATTCGCCCTGCTCCAGATAGGCGGCGAGATCGGGGTGGCGCACCAGGTTGACCAGCGGCTGACCCAGATCGCGCTGCTCGTCCAGCCCGAGGTACTGGCTCGCAATCGGGTTGCACCACTCGATATGGCCGTGGACGTCCAGCAGCACCACGCCGTCGGGCAGGGCCAGCCCCGCGTTGCGAAAGCGCTGCAGGTCGCCGCTGAGCTGCTCCTCCTGTTTGATGCGGGCGCGCACGAAGCGATAGAGCCCGACCAGCACCTCGTCCCAGACGCCGCTGCCCTGCGGCACCGGCTTCGCCACGGGGTCGCGCAGCCAGGTTTCCAGCGCCGCCAAATTGGCGATATGGCGCGCGAGCAGCAGCAGCAGGCCGATGCAGACGACAGTTAGCGCCCACTGCGCGTCCGCGAGCAGCCAGGTAATCAGACCGGCGACACACACTGCGACCAGCGCCGAGGCGCTGCGCGTCCAGACAGAACTCACTCGATGGACCTAGTTTGCGGAAGCCGGATTATCGCATGCCCCGGCGCTGCTCCCGACGCCGAATAGCCTCAGGCCGCGGCGGCGAAACGGTAGCCGGTGCCGCGCACGGTCTCGATCAGCGCATCGTGGCCGCTCGCCTCCAGCGCCTTGCGCAGGCGGCGGATGTGCACGTCCACCGTGCGCTCCTCGACGAACACATGATCGCCCCAGACCTGGTCGAGCAATTGCGTGCGGCTGTGCACGCGCTCGGCGTGGGTCATGAAAAAATGCAGCAGGCGGAATTCGGTCGGCCCCAGCTCGAGCGCGAGCCCGTTGCCGCTGACCCGATGCGCGGCCGGATCCAGGCGCAGGCCGCGGGCCTCGACCACATCCTCGGTCATTTGCGGCGCGCGCCGGCGCAGCACCGCCTTGATACGCGCCAGCAGTTCGCGCGGCGAGAACGGCTTGGTGATGTAGTCGTCCGCTCCGGCCTCGAGCCCGAGGATCTTGTCCGGTTCGGCCGATTTGGCCGTGAGCATGATGATGGGGATGGCGCGCGTGCGCGCGTCGCCGCGCAGCTGGCGCGCCACCGCCAGGCCCGACTGACCCGGCAGCATCCAATCGAGCAGCACCAGATCGGGCAGGGTCTGGCGTATGCAGGCCAGCGCCTGCTCCGAATCGACGGCGCGCAAGGCGTGGTGGCCTGCGCCCTCCAGGTTGACGGCGATCAGTTCCTGGATCGCGGGTTCGTCTTCGACTATCAAAATATTGAGCGGCATGGTGGGCGCCATAGTATGTCGCTGGCATGACATTTTGGTTACAGCCGCAAGCGGGCTGGCCGCGGTATCATAGACGCCCCGGCCGCGCGCTGCACGGCCTGAGGGGATTCGACCGGACGGAAGCTGCGATGAACGGCAAGACCCACTTTGGCTACGAACAGGTAGACGTGACCGAAAAGGCGCGCAAGGTCGCCGACGTGTTCGACTCGGTCGCGCCCAGCTACGACCTCATGAACGACCTGATGTCGGCCGGGATGCACCGCGCCTGGAAGGCCTTCACCATCGCGCTCGCCGGCATCCGCGCGGGCGAGCGCGTGCTCGACGTCGCCTCCGGCAGCGGCGACCTGGCGCGCGTGTTCGCCCAGCGCGCGGGCGCCACCGGGGAAGTCTGGCTCACCGACATCAATCGCGCCATGCTCGAGCGCGGGCGCGACCGGCTGCTCGACGAGGGGCGCGCGCTGCCGCTGGCGCAGTGCAATGCCGAACACCTGCCTTTCCCCGACGATTATTTCGACTGCGTCAGCGTCGCCTTCGGCCTGCGCAACATGACGCACAAGGAAGCGGCGCTGGCCGAAATGCGGCGCGTGCTCCGGCCCGGCGGGCGCCTGCTGGTGCTCGAATTCTCGCGCGTGTGGCAGCCGCTGACGCGCGTCTACGACTGGTATTCGTTCAAGGTGCTGCCCTGGCTGGGCGCGAAGATCGCGCGCGACGCCGACAGCTACCGCTACCTGGCCGAGTCCATACGCATGCACCCGGACCAGGAGAAATTGAAAAATATGATGGAACAGGCAGGCCTGACGCGGGTCGAATACTTTAACCTGAGCGCAGGCGTAGTCGCACTGCACCGGGGCTACAAAATTTAAGAGGCCATTTCAGAATTACCGAAATGGCCCCTGATTTAGGGGAGTATGAGGGGATGTTTCCCCTCATTTTAAAAAAGACTCTAAAGCCGGGGACACACCCGGCACTTTCATATTACGAGGACATGACATGAGACAACTGGTTTCGACTTTGGTGGTGGCGGTACTCACGCTCGCATTCGCGATGGACGACGCCGAAGCGCGGCGCCTGGGCGGCGGCCGCAGCATCGGCACGCAGCGCTCCAGCGTGACGCCGAGCCGGAGCCCGCAGCAAACGCCGCCGACACAGGCGGCCCCGGCCGCCCCTACCACGAACCCGGCCGCAAGCCCGACCGCGGCTCCGGCGCCCAAGCCCGCAGGCAACCGCTGGCTGGGCCCGATCGCCGGCCTCGCCGCCGGCCTGGGCCTGGGCTGGCTGATCGGCCAGGGCGGCTTCGGCGGCATGATGGGTACGGTGCTGCTGATGGCCTTGCTCGGTGTCGCCGTGGTGTTCGTGCTGCGCCTGTTCAACCGGCCCCGGACCGAAGGCAATCTGCAATATGCCGGCATGAGCGCTGAGCCCGCGGCCATTCCGGCGTCTGCACCCGCCGCCGGCGCGCCGGATTTCGGCGCG
>JAJZUN010000634.1 GCA_021848555.1 Pseudomonadota bacterium
CTGTTGAGCGCCCAGGACACCAGGTTGTACTGGCCCACGGTGAACACCGCGTCCATCATCTGCTCGATCGAGTATTTCGCCGCCAGCGCGGCCCAGGTCTGGTCGGCGACCACGGAACGCTCGAACAGATCGTCGGCCGCCTGCAGCAGCGCGGCTTCGTGCAGGCTCCAGCCGGCGCCGGGGCCCTGCCGGACGCGTTCGATCTCGGCCTCGCTGATGCCGCTGCGCTTGGCGATCTCGACGTGCTGCGCCCATTCGTATTCGGACTGGTTGAGCCAGCCGATGCGCAGGATCAGCAGTTCGCGCTCGCGCGGCGGCAGGGTCTGTTTCTGCAGCACATGGCCGGCGAACACGGTCCAGCGCCGGGTCAGCTTGGGATGATTCATCATGGCGCGGAAAATGTTGAGATCGCGCCCGCCGAGGCGGTTCTTGGCCGCGGTGTCGGCGTCCTCGCCGCTCAATTGGGTGAGATCGCGCAACGGTATGCGCTGTTTGCGTTTGATCATCGGCAGGTACTCCGTCGGATTTATCGGGGCTGGTCCAGGCTATGCTACGCCAGGCATGCGCTGTTGTGCGCTCAAACCGTGACCGCAGGCGCCGCGCGGCTGCTAGAATCCGGGCTTGCCAGAATAATCTTACGCAGAAGGTAGACCATGGATCTCACCGACCTGACGCTCACCGAGCAGGCTGCGCTGCTGCGCCGCGGCGCATGCTCGAGCCGCGAGATTGTCGACGCGCATCTGGCGCGCATCGCGCGGCTGGACGGCAGGTTGCACGCCTACGTCGAGGTCTATGCGGACGAGGCGCGCCAGCTCGCGGACGCCGCCGACCGCGCCCGCGCAGGCGGCCTGCCGCTCCCCCCCCTGCACGGGCTGCCGATCTGCATCAAGGATTTGTGCGACATCGACGGCCGCATCGGCACCATAGGCTCGAAGATGTGGGCCGGGCGCCGCGCCAGCGCAACCTCGGCCACGGTCGAGCGCCTGCTCGCCGCGGGCATGATTCCGCTGGGCAAGACGCACATGGTGGAGTTCGCCTTCGGCGCCTGGGGCACCAACCCGCTGATGGGCGCGCCGCGCAATCCCTGGGACGGCGCCCGCCATCGCGTGCCCGGCGGCTCGTCCTCCGGCACCGCGGTCGCGGTCGCGGCCGGGCTCGCGCCGGCGGGCATAGGCAGCGACACCGGCGGTTCGGTGCGCATCCCCTCGGCGTTCAACGGGCTGGTCGGCCTGAAGGTCACCTATGGCCGCATCAGCCTGCACGGTACGGGCCTGCTCAGCTGGACGCTGGATTCGATCGGCCCGCTGGCGCGTTCGGTGGAGGATTGCGCCGAACTGCTGCGCGCGCTCGCCGGGGCGGACGCGCGCGACCCGGCGACGCTGATCCCGCCCGCCCTGGATTTGCCGCAGCAGTTCGCGGCCGGCGGCCTCGAACAGCTGCGCATCGCGCTGCCCGAGCGCGCGCAACTGCCGCAGTTCATGCATCCGGCGGTGCTCGACGCCTGGAACGACGCTGCCAGGCTGATGCAGAAACTCGGCGCGGAGATCGTGCCGGTGCGCCTGCCGGATTGGTATTTCGATCTGGCCAAACAGACAGGCACGATCATCGCATCGGAAGCGTATGCGCTGCACCGCAATTACATCGAAGACCTGCAGCAGCCGATCGGCGATGCGGTGCGCTCGCGCGTCCTCGGCGCGCGCAATTTCGCGCCCGGCGAATATGCCGAGACGCTGCGCACCATGGCCGAGCGCCGGCGCTTTTTCGGCGCATGGTTCCGGCGCTTTGACGCGATCCTGCTGCCGACGGTGGCCGTGCCGGCGCCCGAGCTCGCGAGCATAGACGAAGCATCGCCGGTGCCGGCGTATTTCACGCGGCCGCAGAATTATCTCGGGCTTACGGCGCTGGCGCTGCCGGCCGGGCTGCACGAGGGCCTGCCGATGAGCATCCAGGTCATAGGCAAGCCGTTTGCGGAGCGCCAGATCCTGGAAATCGGCAAAGCCTACCAGGACGCAAGCGGGTTCAACCGGCTGCGGCCGGACGCCGCGGCGCTGGCGGCATAGCGGAAAGCCGGGACTCCATTGGAGACCAGCGCAGCAGCGCCGCGCAGCGCCGAACACGCCAAGGCGCGGCGCATCTATTTCACGCTCGCCGCGGCCATCGGCGGCCTGGTCAGCGTCTACTTCGTGCTGGTGCCGGTGTTCGGCTTCAACCTGGCGTTTCACTTCTATCTGATGCTGTGGATCACCATGGCCTCCGCGTTCAACGTCGCCTCCGGATTCTCCGGCTACATGCCCTTCGGCTACGTCGCCTTCTACGGCGTGGGCGCATTCACCACCGCGATCCTGGTGCACAAGCTGCACTTCCCGGTGCTGGCGGCGCTGCCTTTTTCCGGACTCGCCGGCGTGGTGCTGGGGCTGCTGTTCGCGCCGACACTGCGCCTGTCTGGGATCTACTTTGCCATCGTCAGCCTGGCGCTGGCGGGCATCTGCCGCCTGATCATCACCAATATGCCCGAGGACATCACCGGCGGATCCTTCGGTCTGCAGCTCGGCAGCCGCGCCGAGCCGGTACTGTCGTTCTACGTGATGATGTTCGTGATGCTGCTCGCCCTTTGCACCATCCTGTGGCTGTCGCGCTCGCGTCTGGGCAAGGCGCTGCGCGCGGTGCGCGACGACGCCGAAGCGGCCGACATGATGGGCGTGAACGTGGTGCGCGTGCGGCTCTACGGCTGGCTGATCGCCGCATTCTTCCCCGCCCTGTGCGGCGGGATCGAGGCCTGGTACACCAACGTGGTCGACACCGAGACCGCGTTCAACACCCTGACCACGGCGAAGACGGTGATCTACGCGGTGGCGGGCGGCCTCGGCACGGTCACCGGTCCCATCGTCGGCGCCATCGTCATGGTCTGGCTGGACGAGCTGATCTGGCGCCAGTTCCCGCGCATCAACCTGCTGATCCTCGGCATCGCCACCGTGCTGCTGGTGCTGTTCCTGCCGCGCGGCCTGATCGGAACAC
>JAJZUN010000635.1 GCA_021848555.1 Pseudomonadota bacterium
GGAGGGACTCAAGCGCACCGTCAGCGCCGCGTCCACCTATCAGCAGACGCTGCTGCGCCTGCAGGTGCGCAACCTGCCGCCCGGCGAGCAGCAGGCAATCGTGCAGCGTGCGCGGGAGCAGGCGCGCGAGAACCCGCTGTACAGCGTCAACGACACGCTCAAGGCGAACCTGGCCAGCATTCCGGGGCTTCCGGGCAATTCGAAGTACTCGCAGGACATGCGCGCCCAGTTGATGCCGCTGGCGCTGCAGGTAGCGGCAGCCGCCAAGTACATCGGCGGCGATCGAAGCTCGCTGGAGCATCGCATCCAGAACATCTTCGGGGTGGTCGACGCGATGGGCGGCGCGTCCAACCGGCAGCGGGCGCACGAGGTCATGGTCGCGCTGTCCAACGCGATGGTGGGCGGCGGTGGCAAGCTCAATCTGCAGTCGGTCGAGACGTACCTGCGCATGCGCAACCGTGCGGCCACGACCACCATGAACATGCACGCCTTCAGCAACGAGATGGCGATGCTGGAGACCTTCAAGGCCGCGGGCGGTGGTGGCGCCGGCGGCAACACGCGCGGCGCCACGCTCCTCAACGCCATCCAGCAGATGAGCTATGGCGGCGTGATCGCGAAGGCTGGCGCCGAACTCCTACGCCAGATGGGGCTGGTCGACGCGGAGGCGATCACGCCCTACGGCAGGAGCAGCACGCAGGCGGTGCTGGCGCCGGGCGCGCTGCTCAACTCGGCGATGGCGCAAAACGACACCGCGGACTGGGTGCAGAAGATCATGATCCCGCGCATGCTGGCCTATACCCGGCAGAACTGGAAGACCTTCCACTACCACTCCGGCTCGAGCAAGGACCTGAACAACATCGAGCAAGCTGCCAACGCGATCGCGATTCTCTCGGGCTACCTCAGCAAGATGCGCGTGGGTGGCATGACGCTGGGCTCGGGCCTGTCGATCCTCGGCAACCCGGCATCGGCCGCAGCGATCCATGCAGACGCGCAGCAGATGCGCTCGGCTCAGTCGCCATCGCAGATCAATGCCGAGATCCAGAAGACCTTCGCCGGGCGCGTGGACGTGCTGCACCATCAGATCGAGAACCTGGGGCTGGCGCTTGGGGTGACGGTGATCCCGGCGCTGACCAAGTTCGTCGGGGAAATCAATCGGGCCGCAGCATGGTTCGGACGATTCGCCCAGAACCACAAGCTCACCAGCTTCTTCGTGGAACTGGGGGGGGCCGTAGGCGGTGCACTGGTGGTCTTCCAGGGATTTGGCCGGTTCATGGGCTTCGAGAAACCGGTGATCAGCGCATTCAGGCTGATCACGAAGGGGGGCGTCTGGACGGCCGAGCGCCTGTTCAGCTTCGGCGACACGGCGATCGCCGCGGCAAAGAGCCTGTCCACCCGCTTGGGCGAAGCGCTGAACTTCGCCGGCACGACGCTCGGCGAGATCGCCTCGACCCTGGTGCGGCGCGTGTTCCTGCCTGCGTACCTGCTGCTGCACTCGACCACCCTGGACGCCGGCGAGCGCAGGTCGCTTGCCGCGAAGAAGGCTCAGGCCGACGCCCTGGTGGCCAATGGCTACACGCACTGGGGCACGAGGATGCCGGCCGGCAAGCGATGGATGCCGCCCGGCGCCCACGCGTCGCCCGGGCAGTCGCCGGAGGAGCAGGCATTCGCTTCCCAACTCAAACAGGCTGCGGCGGTCCATATCCCCGGTGGCAACCCGCTGCAGCTCGGCGGCGTGGCCGCCGGGGGCGCTGCCCACAAGCGGGTGCAGACGCCGCAGGAGCTGGCCGCCGGCTGGGGCCTGCAGGATCTGCACCGCGCGAGCCAGCAGGCGGCCGCGGAGGCGCGCGCAGCGCAAGCGCCAATCGACCGCGCGCTCGCGCAGTTGCAATCAGCTCAGCAGCACGATTCGCCGCAGGCGGTGCAGCAGCACTGGGATCAGGTCGCCTCGCAGCTCGCATCGAGCACCGACCCCGCCACGCGGGCTCTCGCACCCCAGGCGCAAGCCATCGGGCGCAAGAAGGCGCTGCAGATGCAACTGGAGCAGGCGAAGGCCAATCTCTCGGGGCTGCAAAGTGCGCTCTCGAGCAAGGCCAAGTACAACGCGGCTCTCGTGACTGCCGGGGTGCTCACGCCCGACCAGGCGCAGCAGCAGACGCTGGCTGACCAGCGCGCCGCGGCGCCGGGCATCCTGAAGGCGGCCGATGCGGTCAAGCAGCTCGAGCAGCAGGCCGGGCAGTCCACCACGACCATCGACACCCTGATCGTCGGGCTCAAGCGCTACGGCGACGGCCTCACCCAGTTCCAGCAGAAGCTCTACAACGGCTTCCAGAGCGCCTTTGCCGGGCTGTTCGACGGTCTGATGAAGCACCAGAAGACGCTGCGCCAGCAGCTGGAGGCGTTCTTCCAGTCGCTGGCCAACACCATGATGCAGACCATGAGCCAGCAGCTGGCGCAGGGGTTGATGTCGGGCTTCATGGGTTCCGGCACCGTCGCCGGCGGCGCGCTGCGGCAGATGGGCGGGGTCGGACAGATCGGGCAGTTGATGGGCAGTGGTCTGAACGGCTGGCTCGGCGGAATGTTCGCGTCGCCGAACAACGGCACCGGCGCATACACGACCGGTGGCCAGGCCTACAACAACCCCAGCGCCTACACCGCGTCATCCAGCACCGTTGCGTCGAACGGCTTCTGGAGCGGGATTGGTTCGTGGCTCGCAAGCATCGGCAGCAGCTTCGCCAGCGGCGCCGACTACGTGCCGCACGACATGGTGGCGCAGATCCACCAGGGCGAAATGATCGTGCCGAAGAAGGGCGCCGATGCGATCCGCTCGGGTGCGCTGGCCGGCCACCAGTCGAACTTCAACGGCAGCGTCAACGTCACCGTGCAGCACAACGGCCTGGCTGGCGACAATTAACTTGAGCGGTCGGCGACAACTATCTTGAGCGGTTGACGCACACCGCCGGGGTGCGTGAAGCGGTCGGGTCCTAGAGTGGCTGCCTCGATGAGGAGGCAGCC
>JAJZUN010000636.1 GCA_021848555.1 Pseudomonadota bacterium
GGGTGTGTAGAGGACTTTCACCTCCAAGTCGTCTTTCCCGCCACCACAGCGGTTCCAACAGCGCCAGTCACGGCGCTACGCGCCATGCCTGGCGCACCATAAAAAAAGCCGGGGCATGCCCCGGCTGTTCTGGCACAAGGTTACGGTTTCTTGCGGAAATCGTCGTGGCAGCCTTTGCAGGTCTTGCCAACCTCGCCGAACTGCGCCTTGATCGTATTCAGGTCGCCACCCTTGGAGACCTGGGCGAGCTTGCCCATTTCCTGCTGCATCTTCTCGGCGGACGATTTGAACTTGGCCGCATCGGTCCAGATTTCGGGCTTGGCGGTGGTTTCGCCCTTGTCGGTGCCGGCGACGAATCCTTCGAACGGCAGCTTCGACACCTCATCGGCGATGGCCGCGTTCCTGGCGACCTCGTCCTTGTTGTAGGGCCGCTCGCCCTTGACCACGGGGCCGAGGCGGCCGAAATGCTGGGCCATGACGAACATCGCGGATTTGCGGTACTTGATCGCGTCCTCCGCCTTGGCGAACGGTGCCTGCGCGTGGGCGGCGCCCGCGACGCCAGCGACGAGGGCCAGGCCCAGGAACAGCTTCAACAGTGACTGCATGAGATCTCCTTCTGTAAGTTGTTTTCGATGGCCGGGACGGCCGTTTCATGCGGACCGGGATTCTACCCGGCTCGCCCCGGGCAGGCACGCATCTGCCGCGCGCCCGCTCGGGGTCTTGGGCGTAAACAGCGCCCGCCCTGAACTTATTCCGCAGATTCGGAAAAATCGAGGCCGCCGATTCGAACCGGCTCAGATGCGCCTGGCCAGCTCCGCCGCCTTGCCGGTGTAGGTCCAGGGGGTGAGCGCGAGCAGGCGCGCGCGCTCGGCGTCGGGAATGGCGAGCCCCCCGATGAACTGCTGCAGCGACTCGCGCGTGATGCCCTTGCCGCGGGTGAGCGCCTTCAACTGCTCGTAGGGTTCGGGCAGGCCGTAGCGCCGCATCACGGTCTGCACCGCCTCGGCCAGCACCTCCCAGGTGGCGTCCAGGTCGGCGCGCAGCGCCGCCGGATTCGCCTCCAGCTTGTTCAAGCCCTTGAGGCAGGAGACGCAGCCGAGCAGGCCGTAACCGAGCGCCACGCCGACGTTGCGCAGCACGGTCGAATCGGTCAGGTCGCGCTGCCAGCGCGACAGCGGCAGCTTGTCCGACAGATGCCGCAGCACGGCGTTGGCCAGCCCCAGATTGCCCTCGGAATTTTCGAAGTCGATAGGATTGACCTTGTGCGGCATGGTCGAGGATCCGACCTCGCCGGCGACGACCCTCTGTTTGAAATAGCCGAGCGAGACATAGCCCCAGATATCGCGGTCCAGGTCGATCAGGATGGTGTTTGCGCTGGCGCAGGCGTCGAACAGTTCGGCCAGCGCGTCGTGCGGTTCTATCTGGGTGGTGTAGGGATTGAACTCCAGGCGCAGGGCCTCGACGAAGCTGCGTGCGAAACCCTCCCAGTCGAGAGCGGGATACGCCGCGAGGTGCGCGTTGTAGTTGCCCACCGCGCCGTTGATCTTGCCCGGCAGGCTGACCGCGGCAATGCGCGCGCGCGCGCGGCGCAGGCGGTGGACCACGTTGGCCATCTCCTTGCCCATGGTGGTGGGTGTGGCTGCCTGGCCGTGCGTGCGCGCGAGCATGGGCGCATCCGCCAGCTCGTGCGCGAGGACGCGCAGCCGGTCGATCACCTGGCCCAGCGCGGGCAGCACCACCTGCTCGCGCGCATCGCTCAGCATCAGCGCGTGCGACAGATTGTTGATGTCCTCGGAGGTGCAGGCGAAATGGATGAATTCGGCTGCCGCAGCGACCTCGGCATGACCGGCGAAACGCTCCTTCAACCAGTACTCGATGGCCTTGACGTCATGGTTGGTGCGCGACTCGATTTCCTTGACGCGTGCGGCGTCGGTCTCGCTGAACGCCGCCACCGCCTGCCGCAGTTCGGCCACCGTAGCGGCGGAAAAAGGCCGCACCTCCGCCACGCCCGGCTCCCGCGCCAGCGCGATCAACCATTCGATTTCGACCCGCACCCGATAACGGATCAGCGCCGCTTCGCTGCAATAGGCGGTAAGCGGAGCGAGTTGCTTGTGGTAGCGCCCATCCAGGGGCGAGAGCGCGCTAAGCGGTGAGGGCATTTTGCAGTGTTTGACAATTTCGCAACAAAATTCATTTTATCATGCACAACACCAGCGCTGCTGCAGGCGAATCCGGTTGCAGTGATATAATCCGCACCCTCCAACGACGACATACGCCAAGATAACGATGAGATTGCTAGGCTCACTCACCAGCCCCTATGTACGCAAGACGCGCGTCGTGTTGGCGGAAAAAAAGATCGAATACACCTTCGATGTGGACAATCCCTGGGACGAAAAGACCCGGGTTGCCGACGCCAACCCGCTGGGCAAGGTGCCGGTGCTGGTGCTCGAGGATGACAGCACGCTGTTCGATTCGCGCGTGATCGTCGAGTTTCTCGACAGCGTGTCCCCGATCAGCCGGCTGATTCCCTCCAACAATCGCGAGAAGATCGAGGTCAAGCGCTGGGAGGCGCTGGCCGACGGCATGCTCGACGCCGCCACGGCGGTGGTGCTGGAGCGCCGCCGTCCGGCCAAGCAGAAAAGCGAGACCGCGATCAAACGCCAGATGGACAAGATCGAGCGCGGCATCGCGGTGATGGCGCGGGATCTGGGCGACAAACCCTGGTGTACCGGCAACGCCTTTACCCTGGCCGACATCGCCTGCGGCGTCGCTCTCGGTTATCTCGACTTTCGCCATGCTTCGTTCGACTGGCGCGTCCTCCACCCGAATCTTGCCAAGCTGGCGGCGAAACTGGCGGAGCGCCCATCCTTTGCAGACACGGTGCCGCGCGAGGCGCAGCCGGCCGCCGCGAGCTCGCACAAGAAGAAATGATCCGGCTTAGGCGCGGCTACTGAATCACGCCCCCGCCCAGGCACACCTCTCCCTGGTACAGCACCGCCGACTGCCCCGGC
>JAJZUN010000637.1 GCA_021848555.1 Pseudomonadota bacterium
ATCATTTTCAGTATGATGGGCGTGCTAAACTTCGCGCACGCGAGCTTCTACATGCTCGGCGCCTATTTCGCCTATCAGATCAGCGGCTGGATCGGATTCTGGCCGGCGCTGGCGATTGCGCCGCTGCTGGTCGGCGCAGTCGGCATGGCGGTGGAACGCTACGGCCTGCGCACGGTGCACAAGTTCGGCCACGTGGCGGAGCTTCTGTTCACTTTCGGCCTCGCCTACCTGATCGAAGAGGCGGTACACTTGATCTGGGGACGCTCGTCGGTCCCGTATGCGGTGCCGCCTTCGCTCGACGGCGCGGCATTTACCCTGTTTTCGACCGAATATCCGATTTACCGCGTGTTCATGATGGCGGTGTCGATCAGCATGCTGATCGGCATCTATCTCACGCTGACGCGCAGCCGCATCGGGCTGGTGATCCAGGCCGCGCTCACGCACCCGCAGACGGTAGAAGCCCTGGGGCACAATGTGCCGCGCGTGTTCATGCTGGTGTTCGGCGGCGGCTCGGCGCTGGCCGGGCTCGCCGGCGTGATCGGCGGCAATGCTTTCATCACCGAACCCGGCATGGCTGCGGCGGTCGGCCCTATCGTGTTCGTAGTCGTCGTGGTGGGCGGCATGGGATCGCTCGCCGGGGCGTTCCTCGCGTCGCTTCTGATTGGCGTGATACAGACGTTCTCGGTCGCACTCGATTACTCCTTCGTCAACCTGTTCGCTAAGCTGGGTATCAGCGTTGGTCCGAATACGCCGCTGGCGGCGCTATGGGACCTCACCATTTCGCAGACTGCGCCGGTGCTGCCCTACCTGCTGATGGTGCTGATGCTGATCTTCCGGCCCAAGGGCATCCTGGGAACACGGGAAGGCTAGGCGCGATCCAAATGGCAAAGCTCAAATTCCGGCCGCTCAATCTCGGCCGCTGGCTCGTCTGGGGCGGCACCGCCCTGGCGATGATCCTGCTGCCGCAGATTCTCACCGCCGGATTCACGCTCACGCTGCTCTCGCAGATCGGCGTCGGCATCATCTTCGCGCTGTCCTACAACATGCTGCTCGGGCAGGGCGGCATGCTCTCCTTCGGCCACGCGGTGTATTCGGGGCTGGGCGCCTATTTCACCGTGCACATGCTCAATCTGATCACCAAGGGTGCATTCTATTTCCCGGTGACGCTCACGCCGCTGATCGGCGGCGTGGCCGGGGCCTTTTTCGGTGTCATATTCGGCTACGTCACAACCAAGAAATCCGGCACCACCTTCGCGATGATCTCGCTGGGCATAGGCGAAATGGTGGCAGCCTGCTCGCTCATGTTCGCGGGGTTCTTCGGCGGCGAGGCCGGCATTTCCACCAATCGCGTCATCGGCGAGGCGTTCCTCGGCATCACCTACGGGCCGTCGATACAGGTGTACTACCTGATCGTCGGCTGGGCGCTGATCTGCATGGTGGCGATGTTCGCCTGGACCCAGACCCCGCTCGGGCGCGTGGCCAATGCCGTGCGCGACAATCCGGAGCGCGCCGAATTCGTCGGCTACGACACACACATGGTGCGCTTTCTGACCCTGGTCATTTCCGGGTTCTTTGCCGGAATCGCCGGCGGGCTGAGCTGTATCAACTACGAGATCGTCACTGCCGAGAACGTGGGTGCCTTGCGCTCGGCCGGCGTGCTGATTGCCACTTTCATCGGCGGCGCTGGATTCTTCTTCGGTCCCATTCTAGGCAGCATCGTGTTCTTCACCATGGTAACCGCGGTCGGTTCGATCACTCAGGCCTGGGCGTTCTATCTCGGACTGCTGTTCCTCCTGATCGTGCTGTACGCCCCCGGCGGTTTCGCCAGCCTGATTGCGATGCACGTACCGGTGATCAAGGCGCGGCTGATGCGCCGGCTGTGGCTGCCCTACGCCGCGGCGCTCGTCACCGGCGCGGTATTGCTCGCCGGCTTGATCAGCGTGGTGGAAATGACCTATCACTTTTCGCTCGAAGCCGGGACTAATCCAAACATGAAACTGTTCGGATTCGCGTTCAAGGTCAACGAGGGCGCACCCTGGGCCGTCGCCATCGGCCTGCTAGTCGGCGGATTCATTGTTTCACGCCTCGCCTGGAATGCCGTCGGCCGTGCCTGGGGCGACATCGTCCATTTCCTGCAGGAAAAGCCGGCGGTATGAGCAGGGCGAGGGGTCATGGCCGCAGGCCTGGGATGCGACCGACCGCGATTGCCGCCGGACGCCGACAGCGCCGGCGTGTAAATCGCGACAACGGGTCGGAGGCGGCGGTATGAGCGCCGCGATCGAACTCAGGCGGGTAACGAAAAGTTTCGGCAACACTGCGATCATCCGCGGCGTCGATCTCGCCATTCCTAGCGGCGAGCGCCACGCGATCATTGGCCCCAACGGCGCGGGTAAATCCACACTGTTCAATCTGATCAGCGGACGCTACCCGGTAACCCAGGGGGAAATCCTGCTCAACGGCGAAGTCGTCACCGGCCTCAAGCCGTTCCAGATCAATCGCAAGGGCCTGTCGCGCAGCTTCCAGATCACCAACATCTTCCCGCGCATGTCGGTGTTCGAGAACATCCGTTGCGCCGTGCTCTGGACGCTCGGGTACAAATACTCCTTCTGGCACCGGCTCGGCGGGCTGAAAGACGCGAACTTGCGCACCGAGGAGGTGATGGAATTGATCGGGCTCAAGGCGCGCCGCGACACCCTCGCGGGCGTGCTCTCCTACGCCGAGCAACGGGGGCTGGAGATCGGCATCACCATCGCCGGCGGCGCCGAAGTGATCCTGCTCGATGAACCCACCGCCGGTATGAGCCGCACCGAGACCGCCGATGCGGTCGAACTGATCCGCAAGGTGAGCCAGGGAAAGACCTTGATCATGGTCGAGCACGACATGGGCGTGGTATTCGATCTCGCCGACCGCATATCGGTGCTGGTGTATGGCGAGGTTATCGCCAGCGACAAACCAGAGAACATCCGCGGTAATCCGGCCGTACAGGAAGCGTATTTGGGGACTGAGGCACA
>JAJZUN010000638.1 GCA_021848555.1 Pseudomonadota bacterium
GAAGTCTCCCAGGTCTGTACGCCCCTCAACCGAGACGCGGAGCTGCTGCTGCTGAAGCGCAGCGCCAACAACCCATTCGGCAATGCCCAAGCGACGACTGAGGCCCATGCCGCCGTCGAATTGCTGTCGCAAGGCAAGACCTCGCGAATGGCCACGCAGTTTGCCGTCACGCTGCGCGGGCGGACGACGGATGAAGTGGAAGATTTGACCGGGCATGTCGTCCGCATCCTCGGCAACCGCCGCGTCACCTACACGGTCGAAACCAAAGGCGGCCCGGTGATGTGGTTCAACCGTATGCCAGAGCGCGACAAGCTGCTGCGGCCGCTGAAGCTGTTCGCTGAAAATGTCGCGGCGCTGTGGCCATTCGAGAGCGCGCCGGCAGGCCTCGGGGAATCGCAGTTCGGCAAGGGGCCGGTGCGCTCGTTCAGGACCGGCGCCGGCCAGGCCTATGCATTTCAGTTCCAATGTTCCGCCCGGGAAAAGTCTCTGGGCAACTTCATCGTCATCGCTCCCAGCAATTCCGGCAAATCCACCCTCATTACCCACGCGCTCGGCGGCTTGGCGAAATTCGAACGGATTCCCTCGTTCATCCTCGATTCGAAGGAGGGCGCCCGCTTCATGGTCGAGGTCATGGGCGGCCTGTATCAATCATTCGACAGGCTGGAACTCAACCCCCTCGACTGCGATGACACGGCCATCAATCGCCAGCGCCTGGCGCTTCTGGTCCGCTCCATGTTGGGCGATGCCGGCCAGGCCGAAGGGATCGAAGACATCCTTTCCCATGTCGTCGAAACGGCATTCCGGCTGCCGATCGAGGCGCGGACGTTCGATGAAATATTCCCCCTGACCTTCCCGGCCCACAGCCAGGCCAGGAAGACGTTTGCCCGGTGGGTGACGGATGACAGGGGGCGGGCGGGGTTGTACGCCAATATCTTCAATGCGCCGCGGGACAGCCTAGCGGGGCTGTTGGACCGCTCGTTCATGACCGGCATCAACATGAACGAGGCGTTGGACGATCCCAATCTCGGCGCGCCGGTGGTAGCGCACATCGCCAACGCTATCGAGCGGATGGCGCGGGCTGGCCAGGCCCGAGGCTTCGTGGTGTTCATCGACGAGGCGGCGAAGCTTCTGCGCAATCCCGCATTCCGGGACTTGGCGGCGGAAATGTACCGTGAATATCGGAAATTCGGCGGCGCCGTTGGCATGGCGTTCCAAGATCCGGCCGCGCTGCATAAGTCCGGTATTGCCGATGCGGTGATCGAAAACACGGCAGGCTTCTTTTTCTTTCCCAACCCACAAGGGAACAGGACCGCATACGAGGTTTTCAACCTCAACGACGAACAGCTCGAATTTATCTTTGGGGCACCCGAGGGGCGCAAAGTCTTGCTGGTCAAGCGCGACGCCGCCACCGGCTTCGAGGAATCAACCATTCTCAACATCGACTTGGTGCCCCTCGGGCGGCCATTGCGCTTTTACCGCTCGGGCCCCGATGCGGTACGGGAACTCCAGGCAATCCAGGAAAAATGGGGGGCTCAATGGCCAGAGCACGTGTGACGGTGGCATTCCTGCTGGGGGCGGCGGCGGCATTAACAATACCGCGGGCGGCCGCCGACATGCCGACGATCGATCTGACTGCGGTCCATCAGCTTATGGACGAGCTCAACACGCTGAATCAGCAACTCCAGACATCGTTGCAATCATTGAATGTTCTACAGTCGGTAAGCGGGTTTGTCGGCGACGTACGAAACACCCTCGGGTCGGTCACCCACCTCACCTTGCCAATCCCCAACCTCAGGAACATGGCGACGCAGATCCGCGGCGACATGCAGTGCCTGATGCCGAGTGGCGTCGGCTGGGGCATCAAGCTGGAGGATATCAACCTCGGTTCGATCTGCGACACGGCAAGCCAGTATCGTGGCGCGCTGTTTGTTGACACGTTGAAGACTGCCGCGCAGGGACTATCCGGCGGCACGTCTTTCAAGGCGCTGGATCAAGCACGCCAGACGGTAGAAGCGCGGCGTAATGCGCTGATGTCGGACACCGTCGTGCGTTCCTTGGCGCAATCCGATGTTCAGCAGCAGCAAGCGACCAACCTGAACAATGCGGCGGACGACCTTCAGTCGTCGCTCGACGGCGCCCAGACCGTGCAAGACCGCCTCCACGTCCTGGCGCAAATACAGATCACGCAGGTTCGGGCCCAGGCCGCGCAAAACCAGATCCTCGCACAGGCCCTGAGAGAGGAAGCGGCGCGTGACCTGGCCACGGGTGGCCTGTCACCGGATCTCACCACCTCCAGCACCGATACCGCCGGCACCAATACCAGCACCCCCAATACCGGGAGCGGGCAATGACGCGGATGCAACGGCGGCAGCAGCGGTGGCGCACGAGGCGTCAGCAGCAATTGGCGGCCAAGCCCTCAGCCGAAGATAGTGTCGCGGGCCTTTCGGGCAGCCTTTCGGGCCAAGGGGTTCATGGCGTGTTCGCCAAGCAGCATGGTCTCGATGGCGTGCGACCCGCAGAGGGGACCGGAGCGCTTCTGCTGTTTCCGAGAGGGGCGGCCGTAATTGGCTCGAATAACCCGTTCATGGAGGGCGCTGCGCTCTTCGGGCGTAAGCCGGGCGGCACTCCATCGGGCGAGTACTATCATCGTAACGACGAACAGCACCCAAGTCGCGGCCGCGACGCACAGGATGTGCCAGAGGAACATCTTCGCTCCGATGCACAAGAAACAACCACAAGCATAAAGAGCGCAGGTCATGTTGGTCAAGGTGCAGAACGCCTTAAGTGCGTAGGTCGTGCCATCGCCCGCCTCGCGGCCACGGTAATGGTTGTGCTGGTAGTGTGCCTGGCATTCAGTAGCCCCGCGCCGGCACAAACTAGTCCTCTCGGGGCAGGATCTACCCCCACGGCCCCCGATAGCGGCTCCACGCCTGCGCCGATATCAGCCACCGGCAGCGGAGACCTAGCGACCACATGCTGGACCTGCGCTTCTCTCCAGGCCTACGTCGAC
>JAJZUN010000639.1 GCA_021848555.1 Pseudomonadota bacterium
TATCCTTTATGGTCATGGGGTTATAGAATGTTCTGGCCGCCAGGGAAGTTGTGTGGAAGTATCCCGCATCGCCATCCAACAAGCAACGTGGCGGCGCTCCGCACAGTCTTGCCGACGAGGCCGGCTCAGACCCGCGGGCTTCCGGGGCTCAGCGCAGCCGGTAGGCTGCATGGCAGGCGACGCAGGTTTGGGTCACCTGCGACAGCGCCCGCAGCGGCGGCTGAACGTCGCCGGTAGCTGCGGCGTTTTGGGCCGCCACGGCGAATTCCCCCGCCCTCCGATGCATCAATGCGCCCAGCTTCCTCATCCCGGGCGGCATATATTTCGCCTCCTCAGCCATCTGATCCCCGTGCATCGAGGACATCCCCAGGTTCATGGTCGCAATCTGCGCGGCTTCTTGGAAACGGCCTTCGGCCAATGCCTGCTGGATCTCTGCGAGGCCTTGGAGGTGCATGCGCATGGTGGCCAAGGTCCGCCGCTTCACCAGAGGCGGAAATGCCACCTCCTCGCGGCTGTCCTGGGCCACCGCATGGGGCCGGGAGGACGCAGGCGACTGTTGCGCGGGCGCATTCGCTGAAATCAATAGGCTGCCGGCCAGCAGGGCAACAAGACGGTGGGTTCGATTCATAAGGGGTTCCTGGGCAGGGGTGCGATAGGGTTACGGGTCATTCGACGCGGCGTGCGTCGGCCAAGGCGGGCTGTTCGGCGGGGCGTCTGCCAGTGCATCGGGCTTGCCAACCGCAGCGACTAGGATAAGGTGAATTGTGTCGCATGCGCGATTGCGGCGCGCCCCTGTCGCGATAAACGACATCCGCTGGTACTCCGATTCGGCAAGTTGTCGGTGCGGCCGCGGCCGGCGGCGACGGCCATGACATGATGCAGAAGCTTCGATAGTGGAGAACGGCCCTTGGAACAGGCATCCATCAAGGCAGCGATTCGGCGCATCCGCGGAGACAAGACGGCGGAACCGGAAAAGCGGGTGAGACACCCGATCAGCTTAAAGATCTACGGGATTACCGGCTTGCTCCTCCTGCTGATGGCGCTGGTCACGCTGATTTCCAGCATCAACTTCAGCCGGGTCGATCGCCAGATGATGCTGCTGTCGAGCTATTACATCCCGCTCGACCAGACCTTAAGCGACATCCGTGACCACAACCTGATCCAGGCCCTGCTGCTGGAACGGGCATTGGTCGCAAATTCGCGGCTCGACACGCTGCCGCAGGCGCGCAAAATCGTTCTGGCCTCGGCCCAAGAAATCGGCGACTGCAATTACGAAACCTTTATCGTAGTCAGCCGGAAGCTGCGCGCCTCGGTCAAGGGGGCGGTGGACCCGTTATTGCTTGGCTTCGAGCTCAATCGCTATTGTGCCGACCGCGAAACCCAGTTCGCCACCGGGCTGGTGAACAAGGCGCTGAGCCTGCCCTATGTGTTGAACGATCCCGTGCTGGTGCGCGAATTCACGCAGCTGCAGGGCGAAATGCAGCGCATTCCGGAGGCGCGCGCGGCCATGATGGCAAGCGTCGACCAGTTTGCCGCGCAGTCGCGGACCGCCGACCCCCAGGCGCTGGAGATCCTGAAGAAGCAAATGGACGCCAACCGGCTCGCGGTCGGGCGCGCCAGCAGTAGGGTCGGCCGCCTGCTGCACGACATCACGCGCCAGTCCGCCGCCAAGGCGAGTCGCCTGGAACGTGGCACCACGCTGCTCAACTGGGGCATCACGCTGGCTGCGGCCGTGCTCGGCATCGTGTTCGCGGGCCTGATCACCCGCAACGTGCTCAAGCCGGTGCGTGCCCTGCTCAAGGGCGCCAGGTCGGTGGAACGCGGTGACCTGAACATCACCATCCAGGTCAAATCAGCAGACGAGATCGAGCAGTTGGCGGAAACCTTCAACTACATGGTCAGCGGATTGAGGGAAAAAGAGAGCATCAAGGAGACCTTCGGCAAATACATCGATCCGCGCATCGTCAAGGACCTGCTGGAGGAGCACGCCTTCTCGGAAGTCGGCAACAAGCGCTTTGCCACCGTATTCTTCTCCGACATCGAGGGCTTCACGGCGATTTGCGAAGAGTTATCGGCGGACGCAGTGGTGAAGCTGCTTAACGCCTATTTCACCCACATGTCGAAGGCGATCCGCAACCACGGCGGCATCATCGACAAATACATCGGCGATGCCATCATGGCGTTCTGGGGGCCGCCTTTCACCGGCGAGCGGGAGCACGCCCTGCTGGCCTGTCAGGCCGCGCTGGACCAGATCGCCTTGCTGGCGGAGTTCCGCGCCTTGTTGCCGGACGTCATCGGCCTGCGCAAGGGCCTCCCGGCCTTCAATATCCGCATCGGCCTCGCCACCGGGGAGGTCACGGCCGGCAGCGTCGGCTCGGAGGCGGCCAAGAGCTATACCGTCATCGGCGACACGGTCAACCTGGCGTCGCGCCTGGAATCCGCCAATAAGGCCTTCGGCACCCGTCTGCTGATCAGCGAGACCACCCGGGACCTGGCCGGCGATGCCATTGAGGTTCGCGACCTGGACCGCATCCGCGTCGCCGGCAAGACCGAATCGGCCCATGTATTCGAACTGCTGGGGCTTGCGGGCAAAGTGGACGACAAAACCCTGCAACTGCGCGACCGTTTCGAGGCCGGCCGGCGCTGCTACCGTGAGCGCGATTGGGAAGGCGCCGCCGGGCACTTCGCAGGCTGCGCGGAACTCGACGCCGGCGATCGCCCCACGCGTTTTTTCCTCGACAGGGTCAAGCGCTTCGCGGCGCATCCGC
Source organism: Pseudomonadota bacterium (assembly GCA_021848555.1). Next base: position 2,769 of record JAJZUN010000639.1, read on the forward strand.
CCGCGCCGGACTGGGACGGCGTGCTGGAACTGGCCAAATAAGCGCAGCCATTCTCGCCGACCGAGTGCGCCCGTTTTCAGAAACCGCAGACGTGAACCCGTCGCCGTGTAGCGGCTTTGTGTAGCACTTCGGCTGGGGTAACGTACTGACAGGACTGATTATTCTTGCGCATCAGTCCCTTAGGGGAGGGGTGGCGCGCCCGGCGCGACTCGAACGCACGACCTTTGGCTTCGGAGTCCAA
>JAJZUN010000640.1 GCA_021848555.1 Pseudomonadota bacterium
CGACGTCGGCGGCGTGGTGCGCGCGCGCGCGCTGGCGAAGCGCCTGGAGTCGGACCTGGCCATTATCGACAAGCGCCGCCCCAAGGCGAACGATTCCGAGGTGATGAACATCATCGGCGACGTCAAAGGCCGCACCTGCGTCATCATGGACGACATGGTGGATACCGCCGGGACGCTGGCCAAAGCGGCGCAGGCGCTCAAGAACGAGGGTGCAATCAAGGTGCTCGCCTACTGCACGCATCCGGTGCTTTCGGGCGGCGCGGTGGAGCGCATCGCCAATTCGGCGCTGGACGAAGTGGTGGTCACCGACTCCATTCCGCTGCGCGAAGACGCGAAGAAGTGCGGCAAAATACGCGTGCTTTCCGTGGTCGACCTGCTGGCGGAAACGATCTTGCGCATCAGCAACGAGGATTCGGTGAGTTCCTTGTTCAGCGAATGAGGCATATACACCAAACAGCTTGAGTTTTTTGAAACGGCGGCACCTGGTCGCGGGGCCGCCATAACCAGGAGTGCAACATGCAAATCGAAGTCAACGCGCAAAAGCGCACCAAGCAGGGCACCGGAGCGAGCCGCCGCCTGCGCCGTGAAGGCAAGACCCCCGGCATCGTCTACGGGGGCAATCAGCCTGCGGTCGTCATCGAGCTCGATCACAATGCGCTGTACCACCAGCTGCGCCAGGAGGCGTTCCACGCCTCGGTGCTCACGCTCAATCTGGAAGGGGCGAAGGAGCAGGTGCTGCTACGCGCGGTCAACATGCACCCGTTCAGGGTGGAGGTCCAGCATATCGATTTCCAGCGCGTCCAGGCCGACGTGAAAATCCAGATGAAGGTGCCGCTGCACTTCATCAACGCCGATCAGTCGCCGGGGGTGAAACTCTCAGGCGGTCTCGTCAGCCACGTCATGAGCGAACTCCAGATCCGCTGCCTGCCGGCGGACCTGCCCGAGTTCATCGAAGTCGATTTGAAGGACATGGAGCTGGGCAAAACGGTGCACGTCAGGGATCTGGTGCTGCCCAAAGGCGTGGAAGCGGTCCTGCACGGCGCCGAGAACCCGCCGGTGGCCGTGGTGCAGATACCGCGCGCCCAGGTGGCGGACGAGGCGGCCGACGCTGCCGTGGCCGAAGCCGCGGTGGCGGCGTCCGAGGTTCCCACCAGCAAGCAGTCCGCCGAGCCGGCCGCTGCGGAAAAGGGCGGGGACAAGGGCGAGAAGAAGTCAGAGAAATCGGACAAGAAATAGTCCGCTTACGTTCTTCATTAACAGGCAGAGGCTAGTGCCTCTGCCTGTTTTGTTAAGGACAGCCCGCGCATGAAGCTAGCGCGGGCTGTTTCAGTGCTCGTGCCTCTCGATGCGCTGTGTGCCAGGGAATGGTTTCTTTAGCGGCGCCAAGATGTCGATCAAACTCATCGTCGGCCTGGGCAACCCGGGCAAGAAATACGAGGGCACGCGCCACAACGCCGGCTTCTGGCTGGTGGAGCGGCTGGCTGCGCAGCACCGGCTCACGCTGAGAAAAGAGCCCAAGTTTCACGCCCTGCTGGGCAAACTCGACACCGGGGCCGGAGCGGCGTGGCTGCTGCTCCCGCAGACCTGGATGAACGAATCCGGTTCCGCCGTGGGCGCCATCGCGCAGTTCCACAAGCTTGCGACCGAGGAAATTCTGGTGGCGCACGACGAGCTCGATCTGCCGCCCGGGGGCGCGAAAATCAAGCAGGGCGGCGGCCACGCGGGCCACAACGGCCTGAGGGACATCATCGAGAAGCTGGGCGCGCCGGATTTCTGGCGCTTGCGCATAGGCATAGGCCATCCGCGCGACATTGCCGCGAGCGAACAGGAAGTGGCCGATTTCGTGCTCCACGCGCCGCGTAAGGAGGAGCAGGCGTTGATCGATGCAACGATAGCCCGCGGCGTCGAGGTGTTCGACCTGATCCTCACGGATAAGATGGCAGCGGCCATGCACAAGCTGCATACCAAACCTAAACCTCCAACACCAGGCATTCCAACATGAGTCTCAAATGCGGCATCGTCGGCCTGCCCAACGTCGGCAAGTCCACGCTTTTTAACGCCCTCACCAAGGCCGGCATCGCAGCGGAGAACTACCCTTTCTGCACCATCGAGCCCAACGTCGGCATCGTCGAGGTGCCCGATGCACGGCTGGCGCGATTGGTGTCCATCGCCAAACCGCAGAAAACCATACCCGCGGTGGTCGAGTTCGTCGACATCGCCGGCCTGGTTGCCGGCGCATCCAAAGGCGAAGGTCTGGGCAACAAGTTCCTCGCCAACATCCGCGAAACCGACGCCATTGCGCACGTGGTGCGCTGTTTCGCCGATGACAACGTGGTGCACGTCTCCGGAAAAATAGATCCGCTCGGCGATATCGAGACCATCAACACCGAGCTGGCGCTGGCCGATCTGGCGACCGTCGAGAAAACCATGGCACGCTACGCCAAGGTCGCGAGGTCGGGCGACAAGGAGGCGCAGCGCATCATGGCGGTGCTGGAAAAGGTGCTGCCGGTGCTGAATCAAGCGAAGCCCGCGCGCAGCGTAGAACTTTCGCGCGAGGAACGCGAGGTGATGCAGCCGCTGTGTCTAATGACGGCCAAGCCGGCGATGTACGTCGCCAACGTCGATGAAAACGGCTTCAACGGCAATCCGCTGCTGGCGCGGGTGCGGGAATTCGCCAAGGCCGAGGGCGCTCCGGTGATCGCAATTTGTGCCGCCATCGAGGCGCAGATGGCGGACCTGGAGGATGCCGATAAACAGATATTCCTCGCCGACATGGGCCTGGAGGAGCCGGGGCTGGACCGCCTGATCCGGGCGGGCTATGCGCTGCTCGGCCTGCAGACCTATTTCACCGTGGGCCCGAAGGAGGTGCGCGCCTGGACGGTGCCGATAGGCGCGACCGCGCCGCAGGCCGCCGGCGTGATCCATACTGACTTTGAACACGGCTTCATCCGCGCCGAGGTCATCTCCTACGCCGATTTCATCGCCTGCAAGGGCGAACAGGGGGCGAA
>JAJZUN010000641.1 GCA_021848555.1 Pseudomonadota bacterium
GCTTTTCGCCTTGCGCGCTTTCGGCGTCGATTTCGACGACATGCAGCTTGCCCCTTCGATTGGCTAGCCACGCGCGCAGCGGCTTGAGCGCTTCTTGCACTGGCGGATGCACCATCGCAATGATTTCGACTGTCGGCTTGGCGGCCCAAGCGGTGCCGGCGCCCAGCCCCAGCACACCTGCGGCCACCATCGCGATGAATTGCCTGCGTGTCTTCATGCCCGATTCCTTTCCAGTCCGTTCGCGCTCATTTGCAGTTGTGATGCAGTTTCCACTTGTCGGCATGCCCCATGGCGATGGCCCAGTCCGGCACCTTGCAGTCATCGTTGCCGGCTGCCGCCGCTTGCGGGATCCCGATTGCAGCCGCCTGCTCCACAGGATTGCCGGATGCGGCCAGGAAATGATTGCCGACGAATACGATCACCAGCAGGAACGCGGCGACGACGCTCGTTTGGGCGAAGCTGATTTTCTGGATTTCCTTCCTGTCATTCACTTCGCAGATCCCGCCGGGATACAATATGGCCTTCTCCTTGAACACCAGGTTATAGATCTTGCATGCAAGGCAGATGCCGAAAGCGGATTCGAAGAACAGCAGAATCAGGCAGGTGGAACAGATGATCAGGTTGATCGGGCCGATGAGATTGTTGATGACCACCAGGTACAACATCGCAATCGCCGACGCCAGCCCGATACTCCAGGCGAAGCGCTTCTGCGGTGCGCCAACGTATTCCGGGGTCTGGTTTCTCACCGCGAACCGCCCCGCGATAATGCTCGGCGCAAATTTTGGATTGATCAGAATCCGGATGGTGAAGTCGATAAGAAAGGCGATCACGAAAATCTTCGTGACCTGGAAATTCCCGGTGAGCCAGGCGTTCATGAACGCGATCATGGCGAAGAAAAACAATATGCCGGCGCTCGCCCTCACCTCCCGCTCATTGAGCACGGGTACGGCGTATTCGTCCATTGTTTCGCCAAAGCGTGAACTACCCTCGCCTAAAGGCGAGGGGTTTGCGGGTCCCCGATGGGGGACTCTAAAGCGCGCAGCCCAGCTCACCCAGGCATACAAGATCGATGGTGTGCCTTCGATGGCGGTGTACGGCAAGTATGTCGTTATCACCGACAATATGAAGTCGCTGGAACAGTTGAGCGGCGTCAGCGATTATCTGGTCGAGCGCTCGCGCAAGGAAGGCAGCAAGGCGGCACCGAAGAAAAAATAGCTCGGGCGGTCGGGACGTCCTTGCCGTGGTCATCGAGCCTCAACTGGCTGCGAAACGGGCGCAGATCCGGCAGGGTTTTCGCGCGCAGGGTTTCGCACGACCGATCCCACGAAGGCCCCTAACCCCGGCAGCGCGTCGGGCGCATCGCCGGCAGCCGCCGGCGGAACATTCTCGGCGTAGAAATAATCGGCCGGCTTACGCCAGGGGTCCACGGTCGCGGACGGAGACGCGTCGTGCACGTTCGCCTGCACCACACCCGGCGGCACTGCATAGGCGCGGTCAGGCACGTTGTTGAGCGCCACGTGCATGTAGTCCTCCCATATCGGCAGTGCGGCACGCGCGCCTACCTCGCCCTTGCCGAGCGAGCGCGGCCGATCGAATCCGATCCATGCGACAGCGACCTGGCTCGGGTCGTAGCCGTCGAACCAGGCATCCACGTAATTCTCGGTAGTACCGGTCTTGCCGGCGAGATCCTGCCTGCCGAGGGACTCGGCGCGCGCCGCTGTGCCGCGACGCACGACGTCCTGGAGCAGACTCGTCATGAGGAACGCATTGCGCGTGTCGATAACGTGCGGCGCATCTTGCCCAGCGCGGAGCGGGTTCGCCTGATAGAGCGTATTGCCGGCGGCGGCTACGCGGACGACAAAATGAGGCGTGACCCGGTAGCCGCCGTTCGCGAACACGGCGTAGGCGGCCGCCATCTGGAGCGGCGTGAACGCTCCCGTGCCGAGCACCATGCTGGGATAGGGAGGAATTTGCTGCGACGGCAAGCCGAAACGTGAGACGTAGTCACTGGCGTACGCGACACCAATGGCAAGAAGAATCCGGACAGTCGCCACGTTGCGCGACTTGGCAAGCGCTTCGCGCATCGGAATCGGGCCGAGGAAATCGTCCTCGTAGTTGTGCGGAATCCACTCCGGGCCGCCTGGATACGAAGCGGGCACCACAAGCGGGCTATCGTTCACGATGGTGGCGGGCGAAAAGCCCTTTTCCAGCGCGGCCGAGTACACGAACGGCTTGAAGCTGGACCCCGGCTGGCGATACGCCTGGGTGACGTGATCGAACTCGCCGCGGTCGAAGTCGAACCCGCCGCACAGCGCGCGCACAGCGCCGTCCTGAGGGTCGAGCGCCACCAGCGCAGCCTCGGCCTGCGGCAGTTGCGCGAGCTCCCAATGACCGCCGGCGCGGGCAAGCCGGACGATCGCGCCGCGCTCGAGCTTCGGCACGGTGCGGTCGAACTTGCGCGCCGCACCCGCCAGGCGGACCGTTTCGCCGTTGCGGGTGAGCGCGGTGAGCGTCTCGGCATCGGCGTGCAGCACCACCGCCGGATCGAGCCCGTTCACGCCGTGCAGGGTACGTAACGCCTTTTCGACCGTGCTCCGGGCCTCGTCAAGCTTGCCGCTCAGCGTTACCCGGCCCTCGGCGCCACGGTAGCCGTGCCGCCGGTCGTAGGCGATGACCCCGGCGCGCACCGCGGCGTCGGCAGCCGTCTGGTCGGTATCGCGCAGTGTGGTGTACACCGAGAAGCCGTCGGTATAGGCGGCTTCGCCATGCTGCTCGAACATCATGCGCCGCACCTCTTCCGCGACGTAAGGCGCATCGACCGCGTAATGCGCGCGCCGCGCGCCCACGGTACCGATCGGCTCGGCGAGCGCCGCCGCATACTGTTGCCGATCGACATATCCCAGGGCGAGCATGCGGCCGAGCACGTAAACGCGGCGCTGCGCCGCGCCCTTGGGATCGACGCGCGGGTTGAACTGCGAGGGCGCTTTCGGCAGGCCGAGATCGGAA
>JAJZUN010000642.1 GCA_021848555.1 Pseudomonadota bacterium
ACTGGCCGAAAACCAGTTCAGGGCCGGCCTGGTGCGCGTGGAGCGCGCAGTGAAGGAGCGCCTGTCGCAGGCCGAATCCGACAACCTGATGCCGCACGATCTGATCAACGCCAAGCCGATTTCGGCTGCGATCAAGGAGTTTTTCGGCTCCAGCCAATTGTCGCAGTTCATGGACCAGACCAACCCGCTGTCGGAGATTACGCACAAGCGCCGCGTCTCCGCCCTGGGACCGGGCGGCCTGACGCGCGAACGCGCCGGCTTCGAGGTGCGGGACGTGCACCCGACGCATTACGGCCGCGTCTGCCCGATCGAGACGCCGGAAGGCCCGAACATCGGCCTGATCAATTCGCTCGCGCTGTTCGCCCGCACCAACCAGTACGGCTTCATGGAAACGCCCTACCGCAAGGTCGAGCACGGCAAAGTCACCGACCAGATCGATTTCCTGTCGGCGATCGAGGAAGGCAACTTCGTCATCGCCCAGGCGAACGCCGACCTGGACAAAGGCAAGCTGAAGGAAGGCCTGGTGTCCTGCCGCAACAAGAACGAATTCATGCTGGCGACCCCGGACCGCGTCGAGTACATGGACGTGGCGCCCTCCCAGATCGTGTCGGTGGCGGCTTCGCTGATCCCCTTCCTCGAGCACGACGACGCCAACCGCGCGTTGATGGGCTCGAACATGCAGCGCCAGGCGGTGCCCTGCCTGCGGCCGGAGAAGGCCCTGGTCGGCACCGGCATCGAGCGCACCGTGGCGGTCGACTCCGGCACCGCGGTGCAGGCGCTGCGCGGCGGCGTGGTCGATTATGTCGATGCGAGCCGCATCGTGGTGCGCGTGAATGACGACGAGACTGTGGCCGGCGACGTCGGCGTGGACATCTACAACCTGGTCAAGTACACGCGCTCCAACCAGAACACCAACATCAATCAGCGCCCGCTGGTGAACGTCGGCGAGAAGATCGCCAAGGGCGACGTGGTCGCAGACGGCGCCTCGACCGACATGGGCGAGCTCGCGCTGGGGCAGAACATGCTGGTCGCATTCATGCCCTGGAACGGCTACAACTTCGAGGACTCGATCCTGATTTCCGAGCGCGTGGTCGCCGACGACCGCTATACCTCGATCCACATCGAGGAGCTGACGGTGGTGGCGCGCGACACCAAGCTCGGCCCGGAGGAGATCAGCCGCGACATTTCCAACCTGTCGGAAGCGCAGCTGTCGCGCCTGGACGAGTCGGGCATCGTTTACATCGGCGCCGAAGTCGAGGCGGGCGACGTGCTCGTGGGCAAAGTCACCCCCAAGGGCGAGACCCAGCTGACGCCGGAAGAAAAGCTGCTGCGCGCGATCTTCGGCGAAAAAGCGTCCGACGTGAAGGACACCAGCCTGCGCGTGCCCTCAGGAATTTCCGGCACGGTCATCGACGTGCAGGTGTTCACGCGCGAAGGCATAGAGCGCGACAAGCGCGCGCAGCAGATCATCGACGAGGAGTTGAAGCGCTACAAGCTCGACCTGGTGGACCAGATGCGCATCGTCGAAGCCGATACCTTCGAGCGGATCGAGCGCCTGATCGTGGGCAAGACGGTCAACGGCGGTCCGAAGAAACTCGCCAAGGGATCCAAGCTCACCAAGACCTATCTGCAGGAACTGGAGCACTACCACTGGTTCGACATCCGGCTGGCCAACGAAGAGGCTGCGGCGCAGCTCGAAAGCCTCAAGGACAGCCTGGCGCAGAAGCGCGTCGATTTCGACGTGGCGTTCGAGGCGAAAAAGAAAAAGCTCACCCAGGGCGACGAACTGCCCCCTGGCGTGCAGAAAATGGTCAAGGTCTATGTCGCGGTGAAGCGCCGCCTGCAGCCCGGCGACAAGATGGCGGGCCGCCACGGCAACAAGGGCGTCATCTCCAAGATCGTGCCGGTCGAGGACATGCCTTACATGGACGACGGCACCCCGGTCGACGTGGTGCTGAACCCCCTGGGCGTGCCTTCGCGCATGAACGTGGGCCAGATCCTCGAAACCCATCTGGGCTGGGCGGCCAAGGGCCTGGGCGCGAAAATCGGTGAAATGCTCAAGGCGCAAGCCAAGATCGCCGATCTGCGCAAGTTCCTGAATCAGATCTATAACAGCAGCGGCAAGGCCGAAGACCTGTCCGCGTTGAGCGACGACGAGGTGGTGCGCCTGGCTTACAACCTGAAGGGCGGCGTGCCCTTCGCCACGCCCGTGTTCGACGGCGCCAACGAGGCCGAGATCAAGGACATGCTGGAGATCGCCGGTTTGCCGCGCGACGGCCAGGTCACGCTGAAGAACGGCCATACCGGCGAGCCCTTCGACCGGCCGGTGACCGTGGGCTATATGCACGTGCTCAAGCTGCACCATCTGGTCGACGACAAGATGCATGCGCGCTCGACCGGGCCGTACAGCCTGGTGACGCAGCAGCCGCTGGGCGGCAAGGCGCAGTTCGGCGGCCAGCGCTTCGGCGAGATGGAGGTGTGGGCGCTGGAAGCTTACGGCGCCGCCTACACGCTGCAGGAGATGCTGACGGTGAAATCCGACGATATCTCGGGCCGCACCAAGGTGTACGAGAACATCGTCAAAGGCGACCACAAGATCGATGCGGGCATGCCCGAGTCGTTCAACGTGCTGGTGAAAGAAATCCGGTCGCTCGGCATCGACATCGATCTGGAGCGGTACTGAGTCCCCGGACCGGGGCGCGAGGAGGCGGAGACCCCGCCGGCCAGCGTCTCGATTCGCAGTCATTTTTGAAATTTGTTTTTGGGTGCATCACGCCACTGTGGAGTGAAAGATGAAAGCACTACTCGATTTGTTCAAGCAGGTTACGCAGGACGAAGAGTTCGATTCGATCAAGATCGGCCTCGCTTCGCCTGAGAAAATCCGCTCCTGGTCCTACGGCGAAGTGAAAAAGCCGGAGACCATCAACTACCGCACCTTCAAGCCGGAGCGCGACGGCCTGTTCTGCGCCAAGATTTTCGGGCCGATCAAGGACTACGAGTGCCT
>JAJZUN010000643.1 GCA_021848555.1 Pseudomonadota bacterium
TCATCCCCGGCGCCGGGTTGCGCATTCGCGGCAGCATCGATCGGGTGGATTTCAACAGCGCGCATAACGGCGTTCGCGTCTCCGACTACAAGACCGGAGCCGAACCCGCGAAGGCAAGCGAGATCATTCTCGGGCGCGGCGCCGAACTGCAACGGGTGCTCTACGCCCTGGCCGCACGCCAGCTCGTGGCGGACAATCCCCGGGTCATTGCGCGCCTGGTCTTCCTCGGGACCGATCGGCCGAGGCCGTACAGCCTTCCCGATGTCGATCAGGCGATCGCCGAGATCGGCGTGCATCTCAGCGCGGCCGTCGATCTCTTACGGCGCGGCATCGTCTTGCCCGGTCCCGACGCACGCGAAGACTGGAACGACTTCGCGTTGGCACTGCCGGCGGCGCCGGCGGTCTACCTCCAGAGCAAACAAGCAGCCTTGGGCCGCGCCTTCGGCGACTTCGCCCGGATCTGGAGTGTGCGATGACGAAGCTCGCGGACGAAGCCGCGCGATTGAGAGCGCTCACCGAACTCGATCTGACGTTGCTGGTGGAGGCGGCGGCGGGCACCGGCAAGACCGCTCTCATGGCCGGCCGCCTGACGATGTTGTTGATGAGCGGCGCCGCACCGCGCTCGATCGCCGCCATCACCTTCACGGAGCTCGCGGCGAGCGCGCTCGGCGAACGCGTTCACCGCTATGTCGACGATTTGCTCGCGGGACGGATGCCGAAGCCGCTGCGGGAGGCTCTGCCAGGCGGGCCGACCGAAGCGCAGCGGCGCGCGCTTTCCAAGGCCGCCAGCAAGCTCGATGAATTGACGACCACGACCATCCACGCGTTCTGCCAGACCATAATCTGCAGTTACGCAGTCGAAGCCGACATTGATCCCGGCGCGCGCATCCTCGATGCCACACAGGCCGAAGCCGCGTTCGAGGCCGTGTTCGAGCAATGGTTCAGACGGCGGCTGAACGGACCGGCGCGGGCCGATGATCCGATCGCCTCACTCTCGCAGTACGATCCGCATCACGTGGCCACCACCTTGCGGAACCTTGCGCGGCTTCGCCTGGAGCATCGTGGCGCGCGGGCGCCCGCGGGCGATCTCAGCGGCCGGCCGGACATCGACCTCGTCGAGGCCGTCGCGGATTTCCGTCGCTGGCTTTCGGCGCAGCCCGTCGAGCCCAAGACGCTCGACCTGGTCGGACAGCTCGAGGTGCTGGCGGATCACTTCGCCGGCAGCTTCGCTGCGATGCCTGTCTTCGACACGCTCTGGCGGCTCGCTCATCCGGCGCGCCTGCCCTGCATGCGGCGCTACACGTTCGATCTGCTGACCCCAAGGACGAAGACGGCGTGGGACAAGGTCGCCGGCAAGGATCACGGCGGCGATCTCAACGCGGAGGCGGGCCGCCACTTTGCGCGAGTGGATCACTGTTACCGCGTGATCCTCGGCCGTGTCGCGACCGCTTTGGTTGCCAAATTGTCCAACGAGCTCGATGAGGTGCTTGCCGACTACGCCGCCTTCAAACGCGCCGCAGCGGTTCTCGACTTCGACGATCTCCTGGAGCGAGCGCGCGCGCTCGTGCGCGGGCACGATGCGGTCCGTTGCGCGCTCGGGCAGCGCTATCGCCACATCTTCGTCGACGAATTCCAGGATACAGACCCAATCCAAGCGGAGATCCTGTTTCGCATCGCCGCTGAGGACAGTCCGCCGCGCTGGCGGGACAGCCGGCTGCGCGAGGGCGCTCTCTTCATGGTTGGCGATCCCAAACAAGCGATCTACCGCTTTCGGGGCGCCGACGTCGGCTCCTACGCCGAGGCGCGGGGCGCCATCGCCCGGCGCTGGCCGAACAACATTGTCCAGATCACGGCGAACTTCCGTTCCCGGTCGGGAATCCTGAGCCACATCAACCGCTGTTTTGCCGCGCCGCTCTCGGGCCCAAATCAGCCCGGCTACGTGGAACTCGCGCCGACGCTCGATCCCCCGGATCACGATTTGCCGTGCGCCGCCAAGATCACGATCGATCTGCCGCCGGATTCGCGGGCGGCGCAGATTCGCGACGCCGAAGCCGAAGCCGTCGCGGATCTCTGCACACGGCTGATCGGCAACGTGGCGATCCGCGGCGAGGAGGGCGACCTCGCGCCGCTCACGCCGGGTGGCATCGCTCTGCTCGCTCCGACGGGCTCTGAGCTCTGGCGTTACGAGCGCGCGTTCGAAGCGCGGGGACTCCCGATCGCCTCCCAGGCCGGCAAAGGCCTGTTTCGCCGCCAGGAGGTGCAGGACCTCGTTGCGCTTGTGCGCGTGCTGGCCGACGGCGGCGACACCTTGGCGTTCGGCGCCTTGATGCGCGGCCCGCTCGTGGGCCTGAGCGAAGAGGAGTTGCTCGACATCACCGCAGGATTGCCGCCGCTTGCAGATAGGCCCGACGCAATCCCCCGCTTCTCGCTCGCGACAGATCTCGATCACGTCACTCATCCCCTCGCGCGGCGGGTCCTCACAATCCTTCAGGACCTGCGCCGCCGAGCGCGGGCCACGACACCCGCGCTGCTGCTTGCCGAAGCCGTCGAGCGGCTGGCGGTGCGCCCGATCCTCAGCGCGCGCGAAGGCGATCGCAGCGCGCGCGCCGCCGCCAACGTCGAGGCGCTGCTCGAACGGGCTCGGCCCTACAGCGTCAAAGGCATAAAGCGCTTTGCCCACGACCTGAGCCGAGATTGGCGCGATGGCGCGGCTTATAACGAAGGGCGCGTTGATGCCGACGGAGACGCCATCGAGATCATCACCATCCATAGCGCCAAGGGCCTCGAATGGCCTGTGGTGATCCCGATCAACACGGCAACCTTGCTCCGCTCCCGCGAGCCATTTGTCTACCGGGCTGACGACGACACGCTGCATTGGGTGATCGGCGACGTCGTGCCGCCCGAACTACGCGCGGCGCTCGAGACCGATGACGAGAGCCTGATGCGCGAGCGCGAACGGCTCTGGTACGTGGCCTGTACGCGGGCCCGTGAGCTGCTGATC
>JAJZUN010000644.1 GCA_021848555.1 Pseudomonadota bacterium
GCGATCCCGGCCAAACTCAAACCCTTTGGCCGCACCGGCGATGGCGTTTCCGACGAATGGTTCATCCTCGAAGGCGACCACTACGACGACACCCTCGGGCTCGTTCCGCCCGAAGGCCCGCAACTCTTCATCGCATAAGGAGACGGCATGACGACGCACATACTCGAAGTCTGGGGCGACCTCGCCTGTTTCACCCGACCGGAAATGAAAGTCGAACGCTTTTCCTACCCGGTCATCACGCCGTCCGCCGCGCGCGGCATCTTCGACGCGATCTATTGGGACGGAAAACGCGAAGGCAGCCGCATCCGCCCATATTTCCACTGGCAGATCATGCGCGTCGAAGTTCTGGAAATACCGCGCTACATCGCGCTGCGGCGCAACGAGGTCAAGGACATCGTTCCGGGTGCTGCGACGCTTAATAAATGGATGTCCGGCGCGGAAGCACCCGAACCGCTGTGGGCGGACGGCGGCAAGGACGAACTCGGCACCGATCAGAAAGGCCGCACACAACGGCAGACTATGGCGCTCAAGAACGTCCGCTATCGCCTGCACGCCCGAATTGTCCCCAAGCCCGGCAACGACCCCGCCAAGCTCAACGCCTGTTTCGTGCGCCGCGCCAAACACGGCAAGTGCTTCCAGCAACCCTACTTCGGCTGTCGTGAATTTCCGGCGTTCTTTGAATACGTCGAAGACCCGCAAGCGCAGCCTGCAACGCCTATCTGCGACACCAAGAATTACGGCCTCATGCTTTACGACGTATTCGATTTGAGCCGGGACGTGATCGACGACAAGGACAAGCCTTCGATCAGTCTGTTCGAAGCGAAGCTGGTCAGCGGTGTCATGGACGTTCCGGCGTACACCGACGCCGCCGTGAAAAAACTCGGGGAGGATTGAGCATGTTGCAGGCGCTCATGGAATACGGTGCCCGGCTTGATTCGGAACCGGGCTTCAAGACCCGCGAAGTACGCTGGCGCATCGACCTGACCGCGAGTGGCGAATTGATCGCCGTTCTGCCGCTCGGTGACGGCAAACGCGGGCAGATGCTCGCGCGTTGCCCGGACATGCACAACATGAACGCCGGCGGGCGCGCGCACTTCCTGATCGAATCTGCGCAAACGGCGGTCTTGCTGTTCAAACCGAACGAAGACCCGAAAAAGATCGCTTCGGCGAAACCCCGGCACGACTACTTTGTTGCGCTGCTCGACGCGGCAAGCGGCGAGCTTCCGCAGATGGCGGGGCTCGTCGCCACCTTGCGCAGCGAGGCCGCGCGCAATGCCATTCGGGACGCGCTGGCCGAGCGCCGCGCCAAGCCCACCGACTGGATCGCCTGGCGCGTCGGCGAATTCGATCCGCGCACGGACAGCGCGGCGCAAGCCTGGTGGCGGACATGGCGCGCCAAGGACTTGAGCTCAGCGGAAAAGCCCGGGAAACCTGCCAAGCCAGCCAGTGCGGACATGCGCTGTTTCCTGACCGGCGAGCTTGTTCAACCGCTGGCGACCCACCCCAAGATTTCCGGTTTGTCCGGCGTCGGCGGGCTCGGCATGGGCGATGTGATGGTGGGCTTCGATAAAGCTGCCTTCGGCTCGTTCGGGTTCGAACAATCCGCCAACGCGGCCATGAGCGCGGTGGCAGCGCAGCAATACGCCGACGGCCTCAATAACCTCATCCGCAACCACTCGCGCAAGCTCGCCAACGCACTCGTCGTGCATTGGTTCAAGGAGCAGGTCTCGCAGGAAGACGACCCGCTTGCGTGGCTGGATGGCCTTGAATCAGACGGACAAACCGAAGCCGCTGCGCAAGCCAGGGCGCGCGCCTTGCTCGACGCGATCCGGCACGGCAAGCGCAGCGATCTGGGCGACAACCGCTACTACGCGATGACGCTCTCCGGGGCGTCAGGGCGCGTCATGGTGCGCGACTGGATGGAGGGCAGCTTCGAAGAACTGGTACGCAACGTCGAAGCATGGTTTGCCGACCTGCAAATCGTCGCCCGCGACGGAGAGGATCTTGCCCGCGATCCCAAATTCATGGCGGTTGCCGGTGGCTTGGTGCGTGAACTCAAAGACCTGCCGGCCCCGACCGCTGCGATGCTCTGGAAATCTGCCGTCGCCCGCCTGCCTATCCCTCGCCCGTTGATGGCGCAGGCGCTCGCCCGCTTCCGCGCCGACCTCGTGGACAAAGACCAACCCGCGTTCAACCACGCCCGCATAGGGCTCATCAAAGCCTATTTCGTTCGACTTACCCCTGGAGGAGATTCCACCGTGACTGCTTACCTCAACCCTGACCACCCTGATCCGGCCTATCACTGCGGGCGATTGCTCGCCGTGCTGTCCAATCTGCAACGCGCCGCGCTCGGCGACGTGGGTGCGGGCGTCGTGCAGCGCTACTACACGGCTGCGAGCCAGACGCCTGGACTTACGCTTGGCCGTCTCGTTTCCAATGCGCGTAACCATCTCGCAAACCCAAGGGTTGCAGGCGGATTGAGCGTCTGGTTCGAAGACAAGATTGCCGATGCGATGTGCCGCTTGGGCGACCGCATCCCGCCGATGCTCGACCTGGAAGGCCAAGGGCTTTTCGCGCTCGGCTATTACCAGCAGCTCGCCGACATGCGCGCCGAAGCCCGCGCCAAAAGCAAGAAAACTGACACTGAAACCACCACCGCAGGAGAAGCCTGATGAGCGCCATTCAAAACCGTTACGAATTCCTTTACCTGTTCGACTGCGAGAACGGCAACCCGAACGGCGATCCGGACATGGGGAATAGCCCGCGCATCGACCCGGAAGACATGCATGGCCTCGTGTCGGATGTCGCACCCAAACGTCGCGTGCGGAATTTCGTCCAAACCGCGCACGAAAACACCGCCCCGTTTGCGATTTTTGTCGAGCACTCGACCAACCTGAATCGCGCGATTGCACTCGGCCACGAGCAGGCCAACGGCGGCATTCCAGCCAAGGCAACCAAGAGCAAGGTGAAAAGCGCACGCGACTGGATGTGCGGGACGT
>JAJZUN010000645.1 GCA_021848555.1 Pseudomonadota bacterium
GCTGCCGGCCATGGGCGCGGGCCCCGGCGGCGACTGGGTGTGGGACGCAGAGCACCTGAAGTACGTGGTGTTGCCGGCGATCACCATCTCGGTGATTCCGACGGCGATCGTCACGCGTACGGTGCGCGCGCTGGTGGCCGACATCCTCGGCCGCGAATTCGTCATCGCGCTGCGCGCCAAGGGCCTCACCGACCGCGGCGTGTTCTGGCACGTGGTCAAGAATGCGGCGCCCACCTCGCTGGCTGTCATGGGCGTGCAGCTGGGCTATCTGATGGGCGGATCGATCCTGGTCGAGACGGTGTTCTCGTGGCCAGGCTCGGGTTTCCTCCTCAACACCGCCATCTTCCAGCGCGACATCCCGCTGTTGCAGGGAACCATACTCGCGCTGGCGCTGTTTTTCGTCAGCCTGAACCTCATCGTGGACCTGGCGCAGACCGCGCTCGATCCGCGCATCCGGCGCGCATGAGTACCTCCAATCCGGCGACCGGCGAACTCGACCTGCGCGGCGCCGCGCCTGCGCCTGTACTCGATCCCGCAAAGGCGCTTGTCGCGCAGGCGACGCGGGGCTACTGGCGCACCGTGCTCGCGCGTCTCGTGCGCGACAGGGTCACCGTAGCCTGCGCTCTGCTGTTGCTCGCGATCGTATTGCTGGCGGTGTTCGCGCCCTTGCTTGCGCCGGCGGATCCGTTCAAGGGCTCGATCCTGAAGCGCCTGCTGCCGATCGGTAGCGAGGGTTTCCTGTTCGGCACGGACGAACTCGGCCGCGACATGCTGACGCGCCTGATTTATGGCGGGCGGCTCTCTCTCGTCATGGGCATCACCCCGGTAATCAACGCGCTTCTGATCGGCGCCTTTCTCGGCATCGTCGCCGGCTTCATGGGCGGAAAGATCAACACCCTGATCATGCGCACCATAGACGTGTTCTATGCATTTCCCTCGGTGCTGCTCGCGGTGGCGATATCCGGGGCGCTGGGCGCGGGCGTTTTCAACGCCATGGTGGCGCTGACCGCGGTGTTCATCCCGCCGGTCGCGCGCGTGGCCGAATCGGTGACGACGCAGGTGATGAGCCTCGATTTCGTCGAAGCGGCGCGCGCCTCGGGCGCATCGAACTTCACCATCATCCGCGTGCACATCCTCGGCAATGTGCTCGGGCCGGTGTTCATTTACGCCACCAGCCTGATCTCGGTGTCGATGATCCTCGCCTCCGGCCTGTCGTTCCTGGGCCTGGGCACCAAGCCTCCCGAACCCGAGTGGGGTCTGATGCTGAATACGCTGCGCACCGCGATCTACCTCAACCCGGGCGTAGCGGCGCTGCCCGGCGCGATGATTTTTCTTGTCTCGATCTGCTTCAACATGATGTCGGACGGCCTGCGCGCGGCAATGGACGTGACCCAATGAGCACGCACGACAGGCGCACCGACGTCGCGAGCAGCAACGACAGTCCGCGGCCGATTCTAGACGTGCGCGAACTGCGCAAGTACTTCCCGCTGAGCAGCGGAATTTTCAACCAGGGCGCGGGCACCGTGCATGCGGTGGACGACATCTCGTTCTCGGTGATGGCGGGTGAGACGCTCGGCATCGTCGGCGAATCCGGCTGTGGCAAATCGACCACTGCGCGCCTGCTGATGCGCCTGATCGAGCCCGATGCCGGCCGCGTGCTGCTCGATGGCAGGGGCATCGCCGAGCCCGCGCCGCATGGCTTGGCCATCGGCGAAGTCCGCCGCCAAATGCAGATGGTGTTCCAGGACTCCTTCGCTTCGCTCAATCCGCGCCTGACGATCGAGGATTCGATCGCGTTCGGACCCGTCGTGCACGGCCTGCCGCGGCGGCAGGCGAAAGCACGCTCGCGCGAACTGCTTGCCCGCGTGGGCCTTGCGCCGGAGCGCTATGCTGCGCGCTATCCGCACGAGCTCTCCGGCGGCCAGCGCCAGCGCATCAACATCGCCCGCGCGCTGGCTCTCGAGCCGCGCGTCGTGATCCTCGACGAAGCGGTTTCCGCGCTGGACAAGTCGGTCGAGGCGCAGGTGCTGAACCTGCTGCTGGACCTGAAGCAGGAATTCGGCCTCACCTATCTGTTCATCTCCCACGACCTGAACGTGGTGCGCTACATGAGTGAGCGCGTGATGGTGATGTATCTCGGCAAGATCGCCGAGATCGGGCCGGTCGAAGCCATTTTCGGCGGCACCGCGCATCCGTACACGAAAGCGCTGCTGTCGGCGATGCCATCGATGGACCCGGCACGGCGCACCCAGAAACCGCCGTTGACGGGCGACCCCCCCAGCCCCATCGATCCACCGCCCGGCTGCCGCTTCCGCACGCGCTGCCCGTACGCGGAGGATGTCTGCGCGCGGCTCGATCCACAACTGGTCATCGCCGGCTCGCCCGATCACCGCGTTGCCTGCGAGATCCTGCGGCCGGCGTCCGGCCACAGCCTGGCCGCGCCCGCCATCGCGCACGCCGCCTGAATGTATTTGCCCAACACGGAGAGAACATGAGCCAGGATTTCACCGCCGAATCCGCCGCCGCGCTGCTCGCGCTGGTCGGAACGACTATCGAGCCCACGCGGGCGGCAAACGTCGCCGCAGCGCTGGCCACCCAGGTATCGGCCGCGAACGCGGTATATGCGAGTCTGCCCTTCGAGGCCGAGCCCGCCGGCTACCTGCGCGCGAGCGCCGAGGCGGCGCCATGATACCTGAGGAAATCGTCGGTCTATCGTGCGCCAACCTGGCGCGCGCGATCCGTTCGAAACAGCTCACGGTGCTTGCCGCGATGGAAGCCGCGCTCGCTCGCGCCGGCGAGGCGCAGCAGAGACTCAACTGTTTCGTGCGCATCGACGGGGACGAAGCGCTGGCCGCGGCGCGCCTGGCCAACGCAGAACTCGCGCGCGGCGTGCTGCGCGGGCCGCTGCACGGCGTGCCGATGGCGCACAAGGACATGTACTACCGCGAAGGCGAAATCTCGTCCTGCGGCTCGAAGATCAAGCGCGACATGCCCG
>JAJZUN010000646.1 GCA_021848555.1 Pseudomonadota bacterium
CGTCGTCAGTTTCGTAATCAGCTCTGCGCCGCACGTCCAGGATCAACATGTTGGCGTCCTTGGCAAGATCATTCTTGAGTGCGCTGATGGTGATCGCCCGGTCTCTGAGGTGCTGAATAGCAGATGACCGAAAATAGAGCCGCGCAACATTTTCCCAGCGGATATTGCGCATAAAGGCTTCCACGTAGGGCGCCGCCTTTGCGCCGTAATCCAGATGATATGAATGTTCATACATATCCAAGGCCAGCAGTGGTACCGCATCTGCCAACAGGTTGGTATGATCCGCCGCCCATTGATTGATTAGTTTATTTTCACGCGTCGAATACGTCAGCAATACCCAACCCGAACCGCCGGCTTGAGCTTTGCCCATGGCGGTGAACTGAGCGTGCCAGCGCGCATAACTGCCGAAGTCGCGCACCAGTGCTTCATAGAGCTTGCCGCTCGGACCTACCCCACTGCCCAGGCTATCGAAATAGAGTTCATGCAGTACCATGGAGTTGTAGGCGATCAATTCCTCGCGCTTGAGTCCGTTAATTACGAATACCGGCGCGGCGGCACAATCCAATCTTGCCCACTGCTCAGCGATGGCGTTGAGGCGCTTTACCGCGCCGCCGTAGTTATTCTCGTAATGGCTGACGATGATTTTCTCGGACAGGCCGTTCAGCTTCGATGGGTCGCAAGACAAGGGTTTCATTTCGTAAGACATTTAGGTTTTCCTTCAGAAGAGGTCGCCAGTCTTCAGCGAGGGACTGTCACTATTTCCTAAGCATTGGAATGCGCCTGGGGTCAAGGCGTTACGAGTCGCATGACCCGCAGCAGCGGATGACCATCCACATCGGCGAGCGGGAAATAGGTCAGACCGGAGGCGGGATCCACCGCTACGGTATGCGCATCGGGGCCGACCCAGCCGCGCCACAAGCGCTTGAGCTTCCCTGTTTCGACGGCGAATACGCTAACCACGCCGCTTTCGCCGGCGACATACAGAATCTGGCGCTTGGCGTCCAGCGCCAGCACATCTGGATCGTTGCCTACGCTGTCGACCTGCACGGTCTGCAGGCCCGGTAGCGTCAGTGTCAGTAGACGGGCATTACCATCGCAGGCAACGAAAGCCAGTCGCGCGCGATCGTCCACCAGCAAACCATGGTTGTGCACGCAACTCGGCGGCAGTGTGATGCGCCGAGTGATCACGAGCGCCTGCGGGTCAATCTCCACCAGTTCACGCCGGGTCTGCACATTGACCAGAACACGATGGTCACCGGGGTCATAGGTGCTGTTGCCGGCTTCGCCACCCAGTGGCAGGGTCTTGAGCACCCGCAACGGATCGCTGCCGATGACGGTCTCAACGCCGCCGCGTTCGTTGGACACGAACAATCGGCCCAGCGGGGCCACCCAGGCGCTGCCGTCAGGAAATTCACCGGTTGGCAGGCTGGCGATGGTCTTGAGGTCGGCAAGTCGTAACACCCGCAAACGGCCATGGCCGAGGAGGGAATCGAAAATATTGCCGGGGGTACTGACGAAGGCCAGCCCGCGTTGCGCTGCCAGCGTAATGCCGGTGGCGCTGGGGAAGCCGGGCAAGGCGGCAACCAGGCGCCGTGCCCGCACGTCGTAGACCAGCACCTGATTGGCCCCCATTTGGTTGATGTAGAGCCGCCCGCTGGCCGGGTCGAGCGCCTCATAGTCGAAGCGTGCAGGCGCACCGGGCAGCGGCAGGTCGGTCACCTTCTCGAATTGGGCGGCATAGGCCGTGAGCGCCGGAGCGCAACTCAGGGCAGTCAGGATCAACAAACTGTGCAGCCGTTTCATGGGCGATTCTCTCTCGTGGAGTGCACGCGCCTTATGGCAGAAAAACTTTCAACGCCAGCCCAATCGCGGCACAGGCGGCGATGACCTGGATCACGCTGCGCCTGAAGTACATCAGCGCCACTGCGGCACCCAGCGCGATCAAAGCTGAAACCCAGTCGAAGCGGCCATGCAAACCCTGCGGCCACAAAACGTGTTCGCCGAAGAACAGGGCGAGGTTCAGGATCACCCCGACCACAGCGGCCGTGATCGCGGTCAACGGCGCGGTAAAGCCGAGGTTGCCGCGCGTGGCCTCCACCAGCGGGCCGCCGGCGAGAATGAAAATGAAACAGGGCAGGAAGGTGAACCAGGTCACCAGTACTGCCGCCAGAGCTCCGCCCAGAAACATCTCGTCCGCACCCAGCGCGGCATGGGTATAGCCGCCGACGAAGGCGACAAAGGCGACTATCATGATGAGCGGACCGGGGGTGGTTTCGCCCAGCCCGAGCCCGTCGATCATCTGCGTCGGCGAGACCCAGCCGTAGTGACTCACCGCGCCCTGCACGACATAGGGCAGCACAGCGTAGGCGCCGCCGAAGGTGACGAGCGCCGCCTTGGTAAAGAACCAGCCCATTTGCGTGAGCATGCCTGTCCATCCAAACTGGGCCAGCAGCGCGCCCATCGGGATCAGCCACAGCGCGGCGCCCACCACTGCCACCCGGATCAGACCCGACCAGTGAAAACGCGCATACTCCGGTGTCGGGGTATCGTCGTCGATCAGAGCCGGCCCGAACGATTTGCCGGCAGAGCCATGGCCGCCCCCCGGCCTGAACTTGTCCGGCGCGAAGCGTCCGCCGAGATAGCCGATCAGTGCCGCTGCGGCGACAATGGCCGGGAAAGGCACGTTCAACCCGAAGATCGCCACGAAAGAGGCTGCCGCAATAGCCCACAGCGCGCCGTTGCGGAGTGCGCGCGAGCCGATGCGAAACACGGCCTGCACGACGATGGCCGTGACCGCCGGTTTGATGCCATAGAACAGCCCCGCTACCAGCGGCGTGTTCCCAAAGGCGATGTAAATCCAGGACAATGAAATCAGGATCAGCAGCGACGGCAGCACGAACAGCGTGCCCGCCACGATCCCGCCGCGGGCGCGGTGCAACAGCCAGCCGATGTAAACCGCCAACTGCTGCGCTTCCGGGCCGGGCAACATCATGCA